>NZ_QTXH01000001.1:544371-616321 GCF_003461545.1 Coprococcus sp. AF16-22 | reverse complement strand
CCAAAACTTTTGGTGGGAGTTCGATTCTCTCATCCCCTGCTAGACAGGCGTCAGAAACCTTGTAAAACCAAGGCTTCTGGCGTTTTTTGTTTGTGAAAAAACAAAATCCGTAATAATTACGGAACGAAAATCAAGGAGCAATATACTTCATGTATGAACTTAAGAGACAGTTTTCTGCTGTTGAATACAGAGAGAAAACACATGTGTATCAGACAGGAGGTATATGATATGATGTAGACAGGGTCCGCGGCATATGCCGTGGACTTTATTCTTTATGAGCAAATTTTAACGTAATATGTTAATATAGAAAAAGAATAGAGATGACTGAGGTTGAGGAACTATGAGAATAATACACTGTGCGGATATCCATCTTGATTCAGCCCTGAGTGCACATCTTGGAAGAGAAAGAGCCAGAGGCAGAAGAAATGAGATACTTAACACATTCAGGAAAATATTCGGGTATGCTGCAGAGAATGACGTGCAGGCGGTAATAATAGCGGGGGATCTCTTTGATTCAGAGACAGTGTCTGCCACGACGATAAATGTTGTTCTGGGGGAGATAGCGAAGTATGCTGACATAGATGTGTTCTATCTGAGGGGAAATCATGACCCGGATGAAAGCTTATTTGCGGGGCGGAGACTCCCAGAGAATCTGTATTTATTCGGAGATGAGTGGACGCAGTATCAGCTTAAGGGATCACGTATAGTGATCGCGGGCGCTGTGCTGAATGACGAAAACTGCAACAGCATATATGATGAACTCGAACTGGATGAGAACGATATAAATATTGTCACACTCCACGGACAGGAGCAGGAATATGGCAGGGCTCGCAACATGAATGATGTATGCCTGAAGAAACTCAGGGGAAGAGGCATAGATTATCTGGCACTGGGACATGTGCATGGAAGAAAGCTGGAAAGTCTTGATCACAGGGGAGTCTATTGCTATCCGGGATGTCTGGAGGGCAGGGGCTTTGACGAGTGTGGTGAGCATGGATTTATGATGCTTGACGTGGATGAGAGGAAGCATATGGTTGAGACCGAATTTGTGCCATTTGCCTATAGAAGGCTGTTCGATGTGGAAGTGGACGTGACAGGGGCAGAGTCAAGCTCTGATGCGGCGGACATGATCGCAGACAGACTGTATCAGGAACTGCCGGGGACCATGGAAGATGAGTCCAGGGACATGGTGAGGGTATCCCTCACAGGCGCGGTAAATGTTGAGAGCGAGATAAACACGGATTATCTGACTAAGCAGTTTCAGGATTCGTTCTACTATATGGAGATCTTGGATCACACGGATTTTCAGGTGGATTACATGAGGTATGTGAATGATGCGTCCCTCAAGGGCGAATTCGTGAGGAAGGTCATGAGGCAGGATATGAGTGAAAATGACAAGGCATATGTGATCCAGACAGGACTCAGGGCTCTTTCGGGCGAGGAGATATTTTAAGTATGAGATTGATATCTTGTTATATAGATGGATTTGGCAAATTGAATAACATGGAAGTCCAGTTCGAGGATGGGATAAATACATTTGTCCAGGATAATGGCTGGGGCAAGTCGACTCTTGCTGCTTTTATCCGGGTCATGCTGTATGGCTTCGACGGTGAGACGAAGAGAAATGACATTGAGAATGAAAGAAAAAGATATCGCCCGTGGTCGGGGGCTGCCTATGGCGGAGAACTGGTATTTGAGAGCAGGGGCAGAAACTACAGGGTTCAGAGGACATTTGGCGCGAAGAAGAGCGATGACAAATGCGTGATATACGACGAGGCGACTCATGCTGTGACAGGAATGTTCACGGATAAGCTTGGGGAGGAGCTGTTTCATGTGGATTCTGTGTCATTTGTGAGAAGTATGTACATAGGGCAGGATGACTGCCGGACCTGGGCGACGGATGGGATAAGTGCTAAGCTTGGTAATATCGCTGACAGCACGGATGATATAAGCAATTATGAGAATGCCAGACAGATACTGAAGAATGTTATAAACAGGCAGTCGCCAACCAAGCGGACGGGGGAACTGTACAGGAGAAAATATGAGCTTGATGGGATGCGTGAGCAGGTCAGGGAGCTTGATGGAATAGACAGAAGTATAAATGAGCTGAATAAAAATATCCGTGAGATAGAAATGCAGAATCAGAACCGGATGAGGCGGCAGAGACAGAAAGCCGTTGTAAAGCATGAACCGTTGAAGCCAGAATCAGCGAAGCCAGAGGCAGATAATGCAGAAAAACTAGAAAGCATTGGAAGTAGCGTAAATAATAAAAAACGTGGCAGTAAATATATCATGACAGGATTTTGTGTGTTGATCGCAGCACTTTTATCTCTGGGAATGTGGAAATTTATGCTTGGAATAGAAGAACCTGACGATATGGCTATGATTATATTTGTTGTATGTGCAGGTATGTTTTGTGTACTCGGAATCTACTACATTATACGCGGGATAAATGAAAAGATCAGGCACAGGAAGAATAAGGTGGAAGAGCCGGGGGATGCCGCTGATGATACCAGATCGGACGGATCAGATGATATATATACAGCCGATGACGAATACGATATGGATGAGGAGATGTCGGTCTATATGGCAGAAAACATGAGACTTGGCGAGTATGTCAGGGAACTGGCGGAGCTCAAGCTTCGAAGACAGGAGATAGCTGCTGTGAAGGCATCGTTGGCGGATAAGAAAAAGGCTTTGGAAGACGATCTGCACAGATACGAGCTCAACGTAAAGGCGTACGAGCTGCTGGGGGAGGCCAGGGATACATTTGCAGTGGGACATTCGGTGCCGGTCATGGAGGCATTTGACAGGTATTATGAGTGCGTTACAGGAGAGCATGCAGGAAATGTACAGGCGGCCCCGGATATGACAATCAGGTACAGAGAGCAGGGAATGTACAGGGATTCTCAGACCTTGAGCTCGGGACTGGCGGATATCCTCGGAGTGTGTGTAAGAGTTGCAATAGTGGACAGCATGTATCAGGATGAAAAGCCGATGCTCATAATGGATGATCCATTTGTCAATCTTGATGACAGAAATATGGCGGGGGCGAAGAAATTTGTGGAGAAGATATCGGAAAAATATCAAATATTGTATTTCACATGCAGCCAAAATCGTGTACTATAGATACATAATAAATACTCAGGAGGAAGTATGTTGCGGACAATAAGGAAGGGATTGTATAAGTCGAATAACGTAAGATTTCTTGCTCTGCTCATCGCTGTGGCATTTGTTCTGCTGACGGAGATGGCGTGTGTGGGGAACATGACGGCCAAAGCGGAGACTGCAGGGGATGTGGCTGCATCTGTATATGCGGATACGGAGGCTCCGGGGGTGGCGACGCCTACCAGCGTGGTGGAGAAAACAGCACTTAAGATGAACAGCAGTACATATGTGTTTACGAACTCCACCGATGGCATGTTCAGACTCAGCTTTGCGGAGGGCGAGAGTTACTTCATTGGTTCAGGTGAGGACAGTGATACACTTATCACATATGCACTGATAAGATATAACTCCAAGTTTTATCTTGTCGCAGCGGATGACAGCGATGCAAATGTGGAGTATAACGGAAGCTACACAGACACCAGCTTTGAGATGCTGAAGTCAGCGAATTATAATTCTTCAAGCAGATATGTCAACATGAGCGTTAAGAGCGGCAATACCATAGAGCTCAAAAAGTTTACATTTGCCAGGGACTATTCTGTAGCTCTGACAGGATATTACAATGGAGTGTATTATAGCGAGGGCAGTCCGGCGACAGGACTGTTCACAAGATCTGGGTACTGTGATTACTTTGTGAGTGGCAAGGCTGTTGTGGGAGATGGCTGGTACAAATATGGCAGCAGTTCACCGGCAGGGGAGCTTGTCGACGCGGATATATCCGGAAGCATGTCTGGAAATGATGTGAAGTATATCCAGCTTTTTGATGGGCATGTTGTGAGCGCTTATCACGGCAATTATTTCTACAGCTATAATGGAACAGTCAGGATCACCGTCAAGAATAAGGCTGTCATGGTAAATAATATAAAAGTCCTGTTTGACAAGAATGGAAATGCGTACAAGGGACTCAGAACAGAAAATTCCAGAGTGTACTACTACGAAGCGGGTATTCCGGTCAAGAACGTGGTGAAGCAGTTTGGAGAAGACTATTATTACTTTGGAAGTGACGGCGCTGCGGTGAGATCAACCTGGATCACATCAGGAAACTGCGTGTATTATTTTGCGGTGGACGGCAAGGCTGTAAGGCGGATGCAGTCGGGAAGACTGTACCAGTATTCGTCGGGGAAATGGACCAGTACGGCAACCGGTGTATACGAGGTAAACAGAAGATATTATTACTTTGTGAACGGTGCGAAGAGCAACGTCACGAAGTGGTATGAGATCTCAAGGGATAAGAAGTATTACATAAGAAACGGAGAGGCAACCTATTTTGTACAGGTGGACGGCATAAGATACAGATGTCAGAAGGTGGCGAGCGAGGGCGGCTGGACGGCTGCGGTGAATGCGTGGATACCTTCATTTGGACATGTTGTGCTCCACACGGACAGCACGGGAATATCTGATGCGATATATTACAGATCGACACATACTGTATCGGGATATGCAGACACGTACAGAGTATTCTCGAATAACAGATGGATAGTAAAGAAGAATTCTGTGGTGAGACTGCAGGACAACTGCAGTTACTTTGGTAAAACAGGTAAGGCTGTCAGAACAAAGGGCTGGCAGACGATTAGTGATTACAGTGCGGCTTATGTAGGCGATGAGGGAACTGTAACTGAATATGTGTATTATGACGAGAGTACAGGATATTCCGAGTACAGAAGTGGCAAGCTGCTCAACGACAAGTCTGAGGGTCTTAAGAACGCCAAGATCAACAACAAGAAGGTGTATTATTTCAGCGATGCAAATGGACGCTGCAGTAAACTCACGAAGATAGTAGTGGGTGATGTGGAGTATGAATTTGACAGTTGGGGAAGATGCTTCAAGACAGATTCGATAAGCTGGGATTTTGATGAATGGATGAAGAGGGTTGTCAATGAATATCTGGGCAAGACAGGAATCTACTGCAATGTATTTGTGGCAAATGCGCTTAGATACGCAGGCAGCAGCACTCCGGGAAGTGATATGTCAGTCAAGTACACTGACTTTGCAAATGGCGGATTCGTGATCAGTTCATCAAATATATGCTCAGACTGGGCACTCCGCAAGGTCATCGCCAAGGCGATTCTGGCGCAGAATGGAAGCTGGGGTGAGGCGACGGATTACGAGCTCACAGCGGACAGGGAGGACTTCTCATACGATGTGCTCCTGCCTGGTGATATAGTTGTCTACTATACGAATGGAGAGCCGACCCATGTCGGAATCTATTTTGGAAAGTTCTCTTCAGCGACTGCACTTAAGCAGTATCTGAGAAAGCTTGGAGTTCCGGCTTCGGCATGTGAGGCATATGTGCATGACTGGGGTTCTAACAGCGGAAATAAGCCTGAATACTGGATCATTCAGGGGGGAATGGGCAGCAGCGATCAGGTCTATATAAGCAATTCTGCATATGATCTGTCGGGACAGTATGCCATGAAGATAATTCATGTGAGACATTAGAATGTAGAGAGATTGACATAAATGTACAGGGAACTGTGCATGAGACATGTATGAACAATAGATGTACAGGAGACTGTGCATGATAACAAAGAAAACACCATATATGAATACGGTGAGTGGATACCTTATATGGCTCCTCTTTGCTGTAGTCGTATATGGTGTTTTTGGTATTTGTTGATATAGTTAAGCCTGCAGGTTTGACATGAGCGATTCCGCCATCAGTCCTCCTCGGACAGTTCCTCCCATTTCGTGTAGAGCTCGTTGAGTTCTGTGTCGGCTTCGTTCCTCTGCTTTGTGAGGTCGTTCAGCAGACCGACATTTGTGGCGTTCTCAGGAAGAAGAAACTGTTCATCGATCTCTGCGATCCTGTTCTCAAGTTCCTCGATGGATGCCTCAAGCTTCTTCAGGTCATTTGCCTTCTTGCGCTGCCTTGCCGCCTCAGCTTTGCTTTCCTGCCATGAGAGCTTGGCCTGTGAGACAGCGGGAGCGGTCTGGGCCGGTGCGTCAGAGACTCCGCTTATTGGAGTGAATGGACTTACTAAATCTGTGGAATACGTTCTGTGGGTCTCGTAGTAATCGTAATTGCCTATATAGCTTGTGAGCTGTTTGTCCCTTAACTCGATGATCCTTGTGGCCGTCTGGTTGATGAAGTATCTGTCGTGGGATACATACAGGACAGTGCCGGTGTAGTTCCTTATGGCATTCTCCAGTATCTCTTTTGATGTGATATCCAGGTGGTTCGTCGGCTCATCCAGAATAAGAAAGTTGGCGGAAGAGAGCATCAGTTTGGCAAGGGACACACGTCCACGCTCGCCACCTGACAGATCCTGTATCCTCTTGAACACGTCCTCACCTGTGAAGAGGAATGCCGCAAGGACATTACGGATTCTGGTGTTGGACAGATCAGGGTAGGCGTCGCTTATCTCATCGAATATGGTGTTGGACATCGTGAGTACCTGATGTTCCTGATCGTAGTAACCAATCGTGACGCGTGATCCAAGTATGATAGCTCCGGCATCTTTGGATACAAGCCTGTTGATCATCTTCAGTATGGTTGTCTTTCCGGTTCCATTTCCACCTATCAGGGCGACGTGTTCGCCACGTTTGATATCCATATCTATTCCTGAGAACAGATTATTGTCGCCAAATGATTTGGAGAGTCCTTCGATCGTAAGAACATCCTCGCCGCTTAAGACATTTGGCTCAAGAGTGATCCTCATCTCGGATGCAACCTCGGTTGGCTTGTCGAGACGTTCTATACGTGAGAGCATCTTCTCACGGCTCTCTGCACGTTTGATGGACTTCTCACGGTTGAACTGCTTGAGCTTCGTGATGACCTCTTCCTGATGCTTGATCTCCTGTTGCTGGTTGAGATATGCTTTCATCATGTTCTCACGGATCTCTGCACGCTTTTGTGCGAAGTAGGTGTAGTTGCCATTGTATACCTGGCTGTGGCCATTGTCGAGCTCGACTATCTTGGTCACGATCTTGTCGAGGAAATAACGGTCGTGGGAGACGATGATGACGCTTCCCTGGTAGGATGACAGGAAGCCCTCAAGCCATGAGATGGATTCCATGTCCAGATGGTTTGTCGGCTCATCGAGGATGATGATATCCGGCTTCACCATGAGTAGTCTGCCGAGTGCAAGTCTTGTCCTCTGGCCACCGGACAGAGAGTCCGTGTGGCGGTCATAATCCTCCTTGGAGAAACCTAGTCCTTTGAGAACTCCATTTGCCTCGCTCTCACAGCTATAGCCGTTCTTATATTCGAATTCGTGGGTGTAGCGGTTGTAGAGTTCCAGAGATTTCTCAAGCTCCTCACCGGACTGCTCAGCCATAGTGTGTTCAAGTTCGCGCATCCTGTCCTGAAGCTCAAGGATAGGCTTGAGTGCATCCATCATGACTCCGCGGACAGTAGTGTTGTAATTGCTCTCTTGATACTGGGACAGATAGCCGATGGTTCTGTCCTTTGACACTATGACCTGACCGGAGTCAGCACTTTCCTCACCCATTATTATCTTGAGAAGAGTGGTCTTGCCGGCGCCGTTTATGCCGACTATAGCCATTTTCTCCTTTTCCTCAAGATGAAAAGAAATATTGTCCAATATAACATCTGTGCCAAATGCTTTGCAGATGTTCTGACAGTCTAAAATCATAATTTAACCTCTCATTTGTGTTCTAGCCTTTTAATTATATATACAAGCCTTTACTTTCGCAAGAAAATGGAGTGGATTTTATACTATAAGGGTGGAATTGCACTGTTTTTTATAAAATGTTCATATTATTTTAAGCAAAATACACAATTATTGTGATATACTAGATAAAGATATGCGTGGATATAGGAAAGACGCCGCAGGGTGGATTGATATATAATTACAGAAAAGGAATGATGGAATGGATTATAGCATCTATGACTATAATAGTGACGAGAAGCTTCTTCAGGAACAGGAGATAGAGGAGATCAACAATGTGAAGATGAGTCTGCTCAACACTCTTGTCACGAAGCTGAACAATGCGGGAATATATTTTAACAGTACATCGAGAATCAAGTCAGAATCGTCACTTCTGCACAAGCTGGAGACTGGTAAATACTCCATGCAGGAAGGTGGAAGAAAGATTCAGGATATCATAGGTATACGAATCAACCTGTTCTATCTGGAGGACATGGATATATGTGAGAAGATACTTGAGGAGACGTTTCTTCTGGACAATTGGTCCAAGACGAAGAATGAGGAGAACAAATTTGAGGCACAGAAATGTAACGGTGTGTTCAGGATACCGAGCAAATATCTGCGAAACATACCTGCAAGTGTGTGGAACAAGCCATTTGACCAGACATTTGAGGTACAGCTCAGGACGGTGCTCTTCGAGGGTTGGCATGAGATAGAGCATGAGATGAGATATAAGTATAAGCTGGGTTCTGATTCCAAGGAGACCGATCTGTGGACTGGACATGAGGATCTGTCCAGAGTCATGAACAGTATCATAGCCAATCTGGAGCTGTGCGACTGGTCTATCATGCAGATTTTCAACAGTATTCACGACTCACAGTACAAGGAGAAGAACTGGGAGAATGCCATAAGAAGCAAATACAGGCTCAGGATCACGCAGGATCCGCTTAAGCCTGAGCTCAGGGAATATCTGGACAACAATCCGGATATCGTGGCGCAGTTCCACACTGTGAGCAAGCGCGAACTGGTTGAGATATTGCTCAACAAGAAGTATCACAAGGAGCTGACTCCTGACAGAGTTATTTATCTGATCAACAAGGAGATAGTCCACAACGAGTATATATCAAGGCTGCTTGACAAGGAGCAGTTCGTTCCAGCGGTCAGACCAGAGGTGAAGACTGAGATAAAGCCTATGGTTCCGAATGTTGTGTACAGCCACAGGGTAGGAATACCTGCGGCGGGGTATGACAAGGCGTGTGAGATCATATACAAATGGGTCAGAGAGCACATCAGTATGGTGTTCCCACAGATGCCCGAGGAACTCACGAGTGTGGATTATTCCACCATAGGATATAAGGTATATATAACATATGAGGCCGGTGAGTTTCATATGGATTTCCAGCACATAAGCAATTCAGAGGCTGGTGTTATATGGCATGTGACAGTGGATATGGTGAGTGCCGGGGATATATATGATGTGAATGTGGAGAACATATGTGAGACCATCAACGTCAAGGAGAGAAGATACAGCAGGCCAAAGTTCATGAAGGATATGTTCAATCAGGTTGGCTTTGTAGACGCCGGGATAGTCATGGAGGAGGGATCAAGCCCTGAGGAGATCAGCTATGACAAGCTGAATGCGATTGTTGAGAGCCCTGACAGATATATGCCGATCATAGTCATAGTGAAGCCGGATGAGATACCGGACTGGGCGATAGACTGTGATGGATATATACTCAGAACGGATATGCTGAAGAAGACCCTCAACGGTTTGTGTCATGTATATCTGTGCAGTGGAGACTGCAAGAAGCGCTACGAGGAGGAGTACGGTAAGGAATCCGTGGATGGTGGAGTTATGATGTGGGAGAAGAACAGTAACTACCCGATATTCTACTCCATGGATATCATCAACCAGAGCTTCTTCGAGGAGGTAAACCACAGCATCAATGAGAATGTGGAGTACGAGAAATCCTTCAGATATTCGCTGAGAGAACAGGTTCACGATGAATATCTGAAATAACACAGAGGTAGGCAGACCATGAAGAAATGGTACAGGATAGCAGCCGTAGTGGTTGTCATGGTGGCTGTGATTGCTATGGTCATCATATCAGGCGTGAGACGGTCAGGTGAAAGTGAATATACAAGGAACACGATCACCATGGGAACGGCTGCGTCATTTACAGTGTATGGAAGCCATGGCAGTGAGAATATAGACGGGATGCTGAAGCTCATAGACAGCCTGGACAAGGATGTGCTGTCATGGCGCTCAGCAGACTCTGAGATATACAGGGTGAACACCACATATAAGCCTGATGAGGATATCACGGTGAGCAGCGAGCTTGCGGGTGTGCTGAAGCAGACGCTTGACATATCGAGGGCTCATGACGATCTGCTGGATATCACTATACGGCCTTTGGCGGATGTGTGGGGGATAGAAGATGGCAGGACAGAGATTCCATCACAGGCGGATATAGACATTGCACTGAGGCTGGTGGATGTGTCAAAGGTAAGTGTGGATGGCGATACGTTAAGGATATCAGAGCCTGGTATGATGCTTGATCTGGGAGCAGTCGGCAAGGGATATGGCTGCGACATGGCAGCAGAGTATCTCAAGGGTACTGATGCGGCCGGTGCATGTGTGGCCCTGGGCGGAAGTATAGTTGTGTACGGAAGCAAGCCTGATGGTACAGCCTGGAAGGTCGGTGTCAAGGATCCGAGAGCCGGAGCGGGAACGACCATGGGTGTCATAAGCTTTGGCGATGGGGAGACGGCATTTGTATCCACATCGGGAGATTATGAAAAGTATTTTGAGCAGGATGGCAGGAGATACCACCACATACTTGATCCCCGGACAGGATATCCGGCATGGAATGGCACTATAGCGGCCACGGTAGTGTGTGATAACGGACTGACCAGTGATGCCTTGTCCACACTGTGCATGCTGATGGATAAGGATAAGGCTATGAAGACCATTCAGGAGTATGGTGCGGAGGCCGTCATCATAGATGAGGATAAGAATGTGTATGTCAGTGAAGGCCTGAAGGACCGATTCACCATAACGGCAGAAGACTATAAATTGGCAGAGTGATGTGAAGATATGGCAGGATGGTTTAGAAAAAAAGATCTGATATTGTGTGGAGTCCTTTTAGTAGCGGGAATTATATGCTGGCTTGTCATGCGGCTTGTGCTTCCGACGGGCAATACCGCGGATGTGTATATAGATGACAAACTGGTGCAGAACATAGACATGACAGTCAACGATACCTATGAGTTCAACACGGACAGGGGCAGCAACACTGTTGTGGTTGAATCTGGGAAGATCAGTGTCGGTGATGCGGACTGCCCGGATAAGGTGTGTGTGAATATGGGCTGGAAGAGCAGGAGAGGAGAGACTATAACCTGTCTTCCGCACAAGCTTGTCATAGAGATACAAGGTGGCAGGGAAAGAGATATAGATGTGCAGTAGAGATAAAAATGATCAGAAAAGTTCAGAAACGGCGGTGGATAGAATGCATGGCTGGAGTACAAAAAGGATCACATACACAGGTATGTTCGTGGCCATAGCCATGGTATTTTCCTATCTTGAATCCATGATCCCGGTGAATATAGCTGTTCCGGGAATCAAGCTGGGACTTGCAAATATGGTCACCATAGTTGTCATGTACAGGCTGAGGATATCAGATGCGTGGATAGTGTCACTGGTGAGAGTGGTGCTGTCGTCGCTGTTGTTTGGCAATATGACGGTTATGGTATACAGCATGGCGGGAGCGGTGTTGTCACTTCTGGTCATGACGCTTTGCAGGAAAAAGGATCTGTTTGGTCTCCTTGGAACGAGCATACTAGGCGGAGTGAGCCACAACGCAGGGCAAATAGCAATGGCAGCACTTCTCATGAAGAGTGGCAATATCATGTTGTATATGCCGGTGCTGTGCATATCGGGAACTATAGCCGGTGTGTGCATAGGCCTGGCGGGAACCATGCTTGTCAGAAAGCTTCCGTCCATAGAATATTAGAATGATATCCGAATGAATTTATAAATGATCACATGTAAGATACAGAAAAGACATAAGTGTCTATATCTTATATGTGATCGTTTTTTATGCGGATAAGCAGAAGAATTTCCATATTTTAAAATGATAATATATCCCCATTTAGGTTGTTTTTGAGGGCTTAAAGCGTTATTATATAGGAAGATTTTTTTAATAAAAATATATAAGGAAAAGAGGTAGAACATGGGTTTGTTAACATTTCTGGGCGGAATTCATCCATATGAAGGCAAAGAATTGTCAATGGAAAAGCCTGTCAGAGAATACCTTCCAAAAGGTGACTGCGTGTACCCGCTGAGTCAGCATATAGGGGCACCGGCCACACCTATAGTGAAGAAGGGCGACAGAGTCCTGGTTGGTCAGAAGATTGCGGAGACCAGTGGCTTCGTGTCAGCAAATATACATTCATCCATATCGGGAAAGGTCAAGGCGATCGAGCCGAGATATGTGCCTGGTGGATCAAAGGTTGAATCAATAGTTGTAGAGAATGATGGCCTGTTTGAGGAGATCGACTTTGCAGCAAATGTAAAAGATCTGTCCACTCTGTATAGAGAGGATGTGAAGGAGATCATAAAGGAGGCCGGAATAGTAGGAATGGGCGGCGCCGGTTTCCCTGCAAATGTCAAGCTGTCCCCGAAGAACGAGGATGCGATCGACTACATAATAGTAAATGGCGCAGAGTGTGAGCCATATCTTACTTCGGATTACAGAAGGATGATGGAGGAACCGGACAAGCTGATACTGGGACTTGAGATATGTATCAATCTGTTTGATCATGCAAAGGGAATCATCGCCATAGAGGATAATAAGCCAGAGGCAATAGAACTTCTCAGGGATAAGGTAAAGGACAATGACAAGATCGAAGTCCATGTGATGAAGACCAAGTACCCTCAGGGTGCCGAGCGTCAGCTCATATATGCTAACACTGGAAGATATGTCAACTCCAAGATGCTTCCAGCGGATGCTGGATGTATAGTTCACAATGTTGATACCATCGTGTCCATATATGAGGCAGTTATAGAGGGAAGACCACTCTACACAAGGATAGTCACCATAACAGGTGATGCCATAGAGAATCCATGCAATCTTATGGTGAGGATAGGAACAAACTGTCAGGAGCTTATAGAGGCTGCGGGTGGATTTAAGGATGGTGTGGTTCCTGAGAAGGTGATCTCAGGCGGTCCTATGATGGGAAAGGCACTTTTCTCATTGGATGTTCCTGCAACCAAGGGAGTGTCGGCACTGCTGTGTATGACACATGACGAGGTGGCAGACCTTGAACCGAGCAACTGTATCAGATGCGGACGCTGTGTTGATGTGTGTCCGGGACGTATTGTTCCTTCGATGCTTGCTTCACTGGCTGAGCATGGGGATACAGAGGGATTCCTTGCTCACAACGGAATGGAGTGCTGTGAGTGTGGATGCTGTTCGTATGTGTGTCCGGCGAAGAGACATCTGACACAGACCATTGCGGGAACAAGAAAATCCATCATTGCGAATAAAAAGAAGTAGGAGGTGTACACATTGGATAATACATTTAAGATTTCGTCATCTCCACATGTCAGAGATAAACGAAGTACACAGAGCATTATGCTGGATGTGATCATTGCTTTGCTTCCGGCAACCGTATTTGGAATCATCAACTTCGAGCTGAACGCCATGATACTTATACTCACATGCGTGGTCTCATGCGTGCTGTTTGAGTGGCTGTACCAGAAGATGATGAACAGAAAAGTAACCATAAGCGATCTCAGTGCAGTTGTAACAGGACTTCTTCTTGCACTGAACCTCTCACCGGATGTACCGGTGTGGATGGCGATACTCGGAAGTGCATTTGCCATTATCATAGTTAAACAGCTCTTTGGAGGACTGGGATTCAACTTCATGAATCCAGCGCTGGGCGCAAGATGTTTCCTTCTCATATCATTTGCAGGAAGAATGACATCATTCTCGTATGATGGTGTGACAACTGCTACACCTCTTGCAGTACTCAAGAACACAGGGGATCTGGCAAATGTCAATGTACTCAATATGTTTCTTGGAAATATACCGGGAACCATAGGTGAGACATCAGTTGTATGTTTACTTGTTGGTGTGGCTTATCTTCTGATCAGAAGAGTTATAAAGCCGGTTATTCCATTTACATATATAGGAACATTTGCGGTGCTCATTATGATATATGCGGTTGCGTCGGGTAGAGGTTTTGATCTTACATTCCTCGCAGCACACCTGTGCGGTGGTGGTCTGATGCTTGGAGCATTCTTTATGGCAACTGACTATGTTACATCACCTATCACACCTGCGGGTAAGGTTGTGTTTGGTGTGATACTTGGTATACTCACATTCTGTTTCAGAATATATGGAGGATCAGCAGAGGGCGTATCATATGCGATCATATTCTCCAACCTGCTTGTGCCACTCATTGAGAGATGGACACAGCCGAAGAGCTTCGGAGAGGGCGCAGAGCTTGCAGCCCAGGGTGACACAGCCGGAACAAAGTCCAAGATGGATACAAAGTCGATTGTTATAGCAACTATAGCAATCATGATAATCACAGTCATAGCAGGATTTGCACTGGCTTATGTATATAAGATCACAAAGGATCCTATAGCAGTTACAGAGCAGAAAGCAAAGGAAGAGGCATATAAGGCGGTATTCGATGATGCGGATTCGTTTGACAGCTATGCTGACTTTGATGCCGATGCGGCTGCAAAGATCCTGTCAGATGCCGGATATAACGCAGATATAGATGAGATCGTGGAAGCAAAGGGCAGCGATGGTTCAGCACTTGGATATGTTGTGACTGTCACATCACATGAGGCGTATAGTGGAGACCTTCAGCTTGCCATGGGAGTCAGAGCGGATGGAACGACAAATGGAATTTCATTCCTGTCACTCTCAGAGACTGCAGGACTTGGTATGGAGGCTGACACAGACAGCTTCAAGTCACAGTTCGCAGGCAAGAAGGTCGATAAGTTCCAGTACACCAAGTCAGGTGCCACAGTGGACGAGGAGATAGATGCCCTGTCAGGAGCTACCATCACAACAAATGCGGTTACCAATGCGGTGAATGCGGGACTTGAGTATGTGAAGTCCATAAATGGCGGTGCTGCTGATTCATCTGCAGCATCGAACGGAGGTGACAAGTAATGGGAAAATGTACAGAGCGTTTATATAATGGTATTGTGAAAGAGAACCCGACCTTCGTACAGATGCTTGGAATGTGTCCGACACTTGCGGTTACATCATCAGCCATCAATGGCGCAGGAATGGGACTTACGACCACATGTATCCTGGTGCTCAGCAACTTCATGATCTCAGCACTCAGAAAGGTTATACCTGATAAGGTCAGAATACCATCATTTATAGTTATCATAGCTTCGTTTGTTACTATCATACAGTTTCTGCTGCAGGCGTACCTGCCATCACTCAATAGCAGCCTTGGACTGTATATACCACTTATAGTTGTAAACTGTATCATCCTTGGTCGTGCCGAGGCATATGCTTCCAAGAACAAGGTACTTCCATCTATATTTGATGGACTTGGAATGGGCCTTGGATTTACAGTTGGCCTTACACTTATAGGAATGTTCAGAGAGCTTGTCGGAAAGGGCTGTGTATTTGGATTCCAGATACTTGGAGATGGCAACTTACTTCAGAACTCATCGGGAATTATAAAGGGTATAGGCAATGCACTCAGCCTGTACACACCTATAACAATATTCGTACTTGCACCTGGTGCATTCTTCGTGCTTGCATTCATCATAGCATTTATCAACAAGAGAAATGCAAAGAAGGCAGCCGAGGCACTGGCAAATGGAGAGGAGATCCCGGCAGCATGCAGACCGGACTCATGTGCAGGCTGTATCAATGCAGCATGTTGTGGCAAGCTGGTTTCAGAGACTCCGGCTCCTGTAAAGGCAGCAGAGGCTCCGGCGAAACCTTCAGCGGATGCAAAACAGGTTAAGAAGCAGGAAGAGACACCTGCAGCGGTAGATAAGGATGCAGCAAAGAATACAGCGCCAGAGGCTGACAAGCCAGATGAGGCGAAGAAGGATGAGCCAAGACTCAGCCCATATGCACCGACCAGAGAGTCAGTCCTCGCCGACATAAAGCTTGTTCCGAATGCGACAGGAAAGATGCTTAAGGAGCATGCTGAGGAAGTTCAGCAGGAAAAGACGCCAGATGAGGAGCAGCAGACTGTTACAGAGACTCAGTCAGACAGTCAGGACAATCTCCAGAATGAGAAGTCAACAGAGCAGCCAGCAGCAGAACAGGAAGTAGCAGACAAAGTGGCAGCAGAGCAGCCATCAACGGATCAGCCGACGGAAGCAGAGCAGCCAGAACACTCTGCAGAGAACGCGCCAGCAGATTCCGACATAAAGCTCAAGGAGACAATGGCTCATATAAAGAAGAAAAAAGGAAAGGGAGGTAAGAGATAATGAATATTTTATTGTTAGCCATCGGAGCGGCACTTGTAAATAATGTTATCCTCAGCCAGTTCCTCGGACTGTGTCCTTTCCTTGGAGTGTCCAAGAGTGTCAACACAGCAACAGGAATGGGAGCAGCGGTTGTGTTCGTCATGACCATAGCTTCATTTGTCACAAGCGTTGTGTATTACGGCATACTGAGAAGATTCGGACTTGAGTACCTCAACACCATAGTGTTCATCCTTGTGATCGCAGCACTTGTACAGTTTGTTGAGATGTTCCTCAAGAAGAAGGTCAAGTCATTGTATGAATCACTTGGAGTTTACCTTCCACTGATCACGACCAACTGTGCCGTGCTTGGTATCGCTCTCTCAAATGTACAGAGCGGTTACGGTATACTTGAGAGTACCATCAACGGATGTGGCTCTGCAGTCGGATTTACTATAGCCATAGTGATACTTGCAGGAATCAGAGAGAGACTTGAGCATAGCCCTATACCTGAGGCGTTCAAGGGAACCCCTATAGTTCTCATCACATCAGGTCTTATGGCGATTGCGTTCTTCGGTTTCTCAGGATTGATATAAGGAGGGTGCGGATATGACAGGAATATTGATAGCTGTGGCAGTCGTCGCAGGCGTAGGTATTGTGATAGGTATCCTTCTGGGTGTCGCAGGAGAGAAATTTAAGGTAGAAGTAGATGAGAAAGAAATAGCAGTAAGAGAGCTCCTTCCGGGAAATAACTGCGGTGGATGTGGTTATCCGGGATGTGACGGACTGGCAGCGGCCATCGCCAAAGGTGAGATGCCGCCATCAGCGTGTCCTGTTGGAGGCGAGGCAGTGGCAGCGAAGATCAGTGAGGTCATGGGCGTGGAAAACGCTGAAAATACAAGGTATGTGGCATTTGTCAAGTGTGCAGGAGACTGCGAGAAGGCGAAGGATGTATACGAGTATGTTGGACCAAGGGACTGTAAGCTGGCACAGAACAATCCAAACAGCGGTCCTAAGGCATGTACATATGGATGTACAGGTTATGGCTCATGTAAGGCAGTATGTGAGTTCGGGGCTATTGACATTATAGATGGAATTGCGGTAATTAATAAGGAGAAGTGTAAGGCATGCGGCAAATGTGTCACAGAGTGCCCGAGACACTTGATAGAGCTGGTTCCATATGATGCAGAGAGACTTGTCAGATGTAATTCCCATGACAAGGGTCTTCAGGTCAAGGCAGCCTGCAGCGCAGGATGTATCGGATGTACACTGTGTGCAAGGAACTGTGAGGCTGGAGCCATCACGATAGACAGAAACCTTGCTCACATAGATCCGGAGAAGTGTACAAATTGTGGTGCATGTAAGGCCAAGTGCCCAGTAAAGATAATATCGTAAGAAGGTCCCGCCGAAGGTGGGAGATATAAGGAGAAAATTATATGAGATGCCCATTTTGCTCAGCAGATGATACAAAGGTTATCGATTCCAGACCAGCGGAGGATGGAAGTGCGATCAGAAGAAGAAGACAGTGTGACGCCTGTGGTAAGAGATTTACCACATATGAGAAGGTGGAGACCATACCTCTCATAGTCATCAAGAAGGACAAGAACAGAGAGACTTATGACCGTTCCAAGATAGAGTCAGGTGTCATAAAGTCATGCCATAAGCGTCCGGTTTCAGCGGAAGCAGTCACAAAGTGCATAGATGACATAGAGAACACCATCTTCAACATGGAAGTGAGAGAGATAGAGAGCACGACCATAGGTGAGATAGTCATGGATAAGATCAAGGATCTTGATCAGGTAGCCTATGTAAGATTTGCATCAGTGTACAGAGAGTTCAAGGATGTGAATACATTTATGGATGAGCTGGGCAAGCTGCTCACCAGCAATTCGGAGAAGCGATGATAGAGACATACAACACGATATTACAGGAGGGGCAGGACGAGATAGTCGAGAAGAAATCACGATTCATCGGCTATGCAGTCCCTGTGTCCTCGGAGGAAGAGGCATATGCCTTTGTCGAGAAGATCAGGAAGCAGCACTATGATGCAAGGCACAACTGCTATGCATTTGCCATAGGCAGCGAGAATACATTGCTAAGATTCTCTGATGACGGAGAACCGCAGGGAACGGCTGGAAAACCCATCCTGGAGGTTATCACGGGGAATGCGGTGGTTAATATATGTATAGTGGTTACAAGGTATTTTGGTGGAACACTGCTCGGAACAGGTGGTCTTGTGAGAGCATACACCGAGGCAGCCAAGCTTGCACTGTCTGATGCGGGTATACATAAGATGCAGCTTATGAAGCTGGTGAAGATAACCACGAACTACAACGATTCGGGTAAGGTACAATATCTTCTCAGCAACAGTGATGCACTGATAGACAGTACGGATTACACTGCAGATGTGTGCTTCAATGTGGCGGTGCCGGCTGACAGCTATGGATGTCTGGTAAAGCAGATCACAGAGTCTACATCTGCGAGAGCATTGATAGAAGACTCAGGAGAAGAGTACAGATGATGATGAATGGCAGAGCTATAGTAAATATCTTATAGCGCCTGAATATCACTCTGAATATAAGTGCAGCAGCAAGGCTGATGACTGACACTGCGGCGATATGCAGCAGGACATTGAGACAGCCATTGGTGCCGGAATATATGATCAAGGATATAAAGCTGATAATGGCAGCGGGAATAATTCCCGCTGCTATATTTTTTACACAGAATCCGGCTTTTTTTCTGGAGGAGAGGATAGAGTAAGCCCCACAGTCCAGATCCCGGAGATAGTTCTGAAGTCCCAGGAGAGAACATACGAACAAAGTTATGTAAACCAATATTCCCACAGGAAAATTGTTTGGCGCAATATCTGTCGATGCCGTGTATTTTCCGGTGAGTCCGCTCTCGATGGTGAAAATGTCCTCATTTTCGATATATCCCTTAAATCTATCACTGATGTATTCTGACATCTGGGTCTCGTCGTATGGGACATTTGCCAGATAACGATCCTGGAGCATACATACAGACATGTCTGCCGCATATGCATACAGGAGGGCGGCATACACGGATTCTTCGGACACAGACTGGAATGAGCTTCCATCGGTTGTATACACGGTTATGTGGCACTTCCCGTCAGAGTGGATCATTGATTCACTGAAACCATCAGGAACCATGTACGCGGAGTCGATCCTGCCGGATGCTACATCATCCTTCATGTCTTTCAGGGATTCATAGTGCCTGAAGGTAAATCCCGTGGAGGTAGATGTGAGATACGACAGGAAAGCATCCGTGTGTTCGTCAGAACTTTCAATATACACGCCGGACACGATCTCGGTGCTTTGCTTTCTGGCTGGCAGAAAGCTCACAGCGATCAGCACAGCGGGGATGACCAGCAGAACGACGATCATGGCGGGACGGCACAGTATTCTCTTTATAAGTAAGTTTATCTGTCTTATATGGTTCATAGATGTATCTCCGTAAATTTATGATAAATATATGCACAGTGTCTGCACAAGCTTATTGAGCAGCGATCCATGGCATATATACTTTGCAAAGTTTGGAAGCATGGCTTCCGGTATGAATAAGCCGCTCACATAGGCCAGTATGACAGTGACCACAGTGAGAAGCAGTGTGCAGCCGTGTATCCCTGCGGGAACCAGACTTATGAGCAGCGTATATACCGCGACACATGTAGCTATGACGATTCCGAACAGTATCCCGCTCATGTGGATATTTACATTCAGTTCATCGATAAACAGTGATGCCAGGGCGAGAGCCATGTATACAGTTATATAAAGGATATACAGCCATATGAACATGGATATGAAATTGCTGACATTGCGTCTGACTTTGCCAATTCCCTGTGACCTGAGCTTTGTTATGTAAGAGGCTGGGAGGTCGAGCAGGAATGGGAAGAAAACAACGCTGCACAGCATCATCATGAGAAGGACCGCCGCACTTATGTAGAAGTCGGTGGTATTTGCTGCTCTGGTTGCATTTATCTTGTCGACGGTGAAGTTGGCAGTCCTGTCAAGAACCTTCGTCATGAACATGGTATTTACATCGTTGCTGAGCGTGTCCTGAATATCCTCGGGAAGCTCCATGTTCCTTCCTATCGCCTGAACCGAATATATGGCCGCCTGGGATATGCCAAGCATGGAGGATGTGGAGCGGAAGAGGTCATTCAGCACAAATGTATCGATGGACCGGTTGTCAGAATAGTATACCTCGACAGGTGTGTTCGTTCCGTCCATGATGTCGCTTATGATATTGTCAGGGACGTAGATCACAGCGAACAGGTCTCCGTCAGAGAGCCTTGAAAGGGCTGTATCCTTGTCTGAAAATTCTGTGAATACACATGATGAGTGGTAGCTGTCCATATCAGATATCGTGTTGTATGCCATCTGTGCGGTTTTTGAATCTGCACTCATCACGATTCCGATTGAAAGTGGTTCGGAGCGGTCATCAGAGTAGATAAAAGAGTTCGCGTTTAACGCAAGACACAGGAAAACCGTCATCATGACAAATGCTGCGACTACCATGTATATTCCATAATGAGCTATTCTTTTCAAATCAGTTCGTATAAGTCGGTAAAACATAAAACTCCTTTAGATAAAGCTATGATCTGATCAGATTGATGTAGGTTTCAGGTGAGGTGTATCCGGGTGAGATATTTCTGTCTATGGCCAGTTGGATGTGTCCATTTTTCAGTGTGTATATCTTGTTACATATATCCAGCGCAGATGTCTCATGTGTGGCGATGATGACACTTCCTCCATGTGATATGTAATTCTGGAGATAGCTCAGTATCCCGTTCTTGCATAGAAGATCAAGCGAGGCCAGAGGTTCATCGAGAAGAAGCAGATCCGGGTCAGACATCATCGTGATGGCAAGGCTTAGCCTCTTCTTCATTCCACCGGAGAGCTTTGAGACACGTTTGTCCAGAAATGAATCCACACCGAGAGACTGACATATGCTCATATTGTGGGAGTTCATGACTGTTTTCCTGCTTCCGGGGTGCCACAGTCTGATGTTGTCAATGGCTGTGAGTTCCGGTATGAGTGGATTGTCCTGTGGGAGCAGAGCAGCATTTGCCTGACAGTCGAAACCGAAGCACCCTGAGTCTGGCTTTATGTTTCTGGATAGTATTCCCAGCAGGGTGGATTTACCCGATCCGTTGATTCCCAGAAGGGCGATGCATTCACCCGGGGATACGGACAGTGACACATCTGTCAGAACTTTATTTTTGCCGTAGCTTTTGCTCACTGAAGAGACAGAAAACATCTAGTATTCCTCCTCTATTACCTGAAAATCAAGGTAGTCAAAATCTATATCCTCCACAAAGTTATCCGCTGTGAATCTGGTTCTGGCGTGGTGGATAAACTCATCCTTATTCTTCTTAAGCCACACCGGCTTTGCCAGGTCAAACTCGTAGCACATATCCTCAAGGGCCTTGTATACCTTGTGGGTACGCGTCATCTCGTAGTCGGATATGCATATCACGGTATCCTTCATGAGGTGGTTATCTTTTATAAGTTTTCCCCATACTCTAAACATATATTATCCTCCATAAGGGTTATTTGAGATCGTACCTGACTAGTATATAACATTTGTGCACAGAATTAAAACAATAAAGACACAAATATGACACATTTACTGCGTATAGTAACAACTGTAAGAAAGAGAAAGGTACCGATTACAGGAATTAAGATAATAAAGATGCGAAAGGATGATAGAGATGGAACAGGAAAACAAGAACCAGATGAATGGAAATAGTGGTCAGGCACCACAGCAGGATGGTCTGTATCATTACAGCTATATGAACAATAGAGGAGATTCAAGATTTGACAGACCTTCAACAAATGCTTCACAGCAGACACAGAATGTTCAGGGCGCACAGTCAGCGCAGAACAATCAGACAGCCGGTGTACAAGGCTCGGCACAGAACGCTCAGACTGCCGGCGCACAGAGTTCATCGCAGAATGCTCAAACAGCCGGTACACAGAACGCTTCATATTCAGGTTTTCAGAGAAATGTAAATGGCATGGAAGCATGGTATGACAGCCAGAGAATGAATCAGGGTTATCAGAATCAGGCAGGCAATCCAATGAACAATATGGGAACAGGAAAGCCTTCAGATAACAATATGAGACAGAAGAAGGCAAAAGATAAGAAGCCAAAGAACAGGAAGAGCGGATTTGGCAAGAAGGCAGCAGGTGTGGTTGCAGCGGCTGTTGTATTCGGACTTGTGGCAGGCGTTGTATTCCAGGGGGTCAGATATGGATCGGATAAGCTTCTCGGCAAAGATTCGCAGACCACAACAGAGCAGAGTGCTGAGGGTTCAACAGAGAACAATGCACCACAGCTCAAGCAGGCATCATCAGACACGACAAGTACAGTGTACGATGTGTCAACGGTTGCCAAGAAGGTTATGCCTTCCATCGTATCGATCACAGGAACATACGTAACAACATATGATTACTGGTTCAATTCATATCAGCAGGAGTCAACAGGAGCCGGTTCAGGTATCATCATCGGCAAGGATGACCAGTACCTGTATCTTGCAACTAATTATCATGTGGTACAGAATGCTAAGTCACTGTCAGTTACATTTGTCGATGATAAGAGTGCAGAGGCAACGGTAAAGGGATACGTTGAGAACAATGATATAGCAGTTGTCACAGTCAAGCTTTCGGACATATCAGATGACACTTTGAATGAGATAAAGGAGATTCAGGTAGGTTCATCGGATGATCTTACAGTAGGTGATCCTTGTGTGGCAATCGGAAATGCACTTGGATATGGACAGTCAGTTACAGTTGGATATATAAGTGCACTTAACAGAGAGATAAGTGCTTCAGATGAGACAGTAAAGGTACTCCAGACAGATGCAGCCATCAACCCTGGTAACAGTGGTGGTGCCCTTGTCAACATGCAGGGCGAGCTGATCGGTATCAACACAGCCAAGTATTCAGATACAAGCGTTGAGGGTATGGGCTATGCACTTCCTATATCAGATGTACAGGATATAATCAATGACCTGATAGCAGGCAAGAATGTGTCAAATGATGGAACAACATCAGGACAGGCTTACCTCGGTATATCTGCCCAGACCATCACAAGCCAGTACGCACAGCTCCTGAACATGCCTGAGGGTGTATATATCTCATCAGTTGAGCAGGGTTCAGCAGCAGAGGAGTGTGGACTCCAGTCAGGAGATATCATTTGCAGCCTTGACGGTGAGGACATAGCAGATATGGAGACATTCCACGACAAGATCGTGGCCTGCAATCCTGGCGATAAGGTAACTATCGTATACTACAGAAACAACAATGGTAACTACGAGAAGCAGACTGCTACAGCTACGCTGAAGGAGAAGCAGTGATAAGTCAGATAATTCAGTGGTGATTTAGCACGGAGCTAACAGAACTGAAAGCCTATAGATTGATATAACGGCACCTGTAAGTGAAATTACAGGTGCCGTTTTGTATGTAAGATATGTGGCTGTCAAAATTGTAATCTGCCTGCATTGTATCGGAAGTCCTCGTATTCATCCGGTATGCGGTCAAGTTCGGCGGTAAATGCCTGTGGATTGTAAATTTGCTTGCAAATATACTTTAAATGGTGCATTATAAAGAGTACGCTAAAGTATAGCGTAAGATTCGGAAGAATGAAAAAGAAAGGTTTACATAACAATGTACAAAATACTTTGTAAGGATGGAAGGGCAAAGAGAGCTGAATTTCAGACTGTTCACGGAACAGTGCAGACACCTCTGTTCATGAATGTTGGAACGGCGGCAGCCATAAAGGGAGCTGTGGCAACAACGGATCTCAAGGACATAGGATGTCAGATCGAGCTGTCAAATACATATCATCTCCATGTGAGACCGGGGGATAAGATAGTCAAGCAGATGGGCGGTTTACATAAGTTTATGTACTGGGACAGACCAATACTCACTGATTCAGGCGGATTCCAGGTATTCTCCCTGGCGGGACTCAGGAAGATCAAGGAGGAGGGCGTAACCTTCAATTCCCATGTCGATGGACGCAAGATATTCATGGGACCTGAGGAGAGCATGCAGATACAGTCGAATCTGGCATCTACAATAGCCATGGCATTTGACGAGTGTGCCCCTGCACTGGCTGACAGACAGTATGTGGAGAACTCGGTGGCAAGAACCGCCAGATGGCTTGTCAGATGTAAGAATGAGATGGAGAGACTTAACAGTCTGCCGGATACGATCAACAAGAATCAGCTGTTGTTTGGAATCAATCAGGGTGCCATATACGAGGATATCAGAATAGATCACGCCAAGAGAATCAGCGAGCTTGATCTTCCGGGATATGCCATAGGAGGACTTGCAGTAGGAGAGACAGCAGAGCAGATGTACCACATACTCGATGTGACCGTTCCGTATCTGCCTGAGGACAGACCGACATACCTCATGGGTGTTGGAACCCCTGCAAATATACTTGAGGCGGTCGACAGAGGTGTTGATTTCTTCGATTGCGTATATCCATCCAGAAATGGACGACACGCCCATGTGTACACGAAGCATGGCAAGATGAATCTCAAGAATGCGAGATTTGAGACAGACGACAGACCTATAGAGGAGGGCTGCGGATGCCCTGCATGCCAGCACTATAGCAGAGCGTACATCAGACACCTGCTCAAGGCAAATGAAATGCTCGGTATGAGATTTTGCGTCTTGCATAATTTGTATTTTTATAATAATATGATGAAAGACATCAGAGAGGCTATAGAAGAAGGAAGATATCAGTCATATAAGAAATCGATGCTTGAGAGCCTTGCTGGTGGAGAACAGTAATCAAAAAGGAGACCAGAGAATGAATTCACTTTCAACAATTTTATCATCGTCAACAGGAACACAGGCCAGTGGCGGTTCATCAGTTATGTTTATTGTTGTATATATTGCCATATTTGCTGCAATCATTTACTTCATGATGATCAGACCACAGAAGAAGCAGAAGGCCAAGACAGACCAGATGCTTTCACAGATGGAGCCTGGTGATAATATCATGACAACCAGTGGTTTCTACGGAACCATCCTTGATGTGGTTGATGATTCAACTATCATCGTAGAGTTTGGTAACAACAAGAACTGTCGTATACCGATGCACAAGAGCGCTGTTGCAGAGCTTGAGAAGCAGGGATCATCAACAGTCACAGATGATGATAAGGATAAGAAGTCAAAGATATAATAAAGGTATCATCAGAGTAAATAAAAAGCGGTCATTATACAGTGACCGCTTTTTTTATATCCTGAAATACAGCTTCCGTGATCCGAAGACCGCCCCTTCCGGTTCCCACAGATATGTCAGGTTTGGCTGCGCCGTGGAAGTCGGAACCTCCTGATATGAGAAGTCCGTGTTTTCTGGCGATCTCCCTGAGCCTGCCGGATTCGTAGGCATTGTTGGAGGAGTGGTAGACCTCAAGCCCTGAAAGGCCATATGGCTTCAGTTCTTCAAGCATGTCCTCTATCTGTTTATATCCAAATCCGTATATGAGGGGATGGGCGATGAAGGCAGCTTTGCCGTAGGTTCTTATGAGTCTTATGGCATCGATAGCCGGTATGTCTGGTGTTGGAATGTAATATTTGCATTTCTTGCCCAGATACTTTTTGAATGCCTGGTTCATGTCCCTGCATACGCCTTCGGCTATGAGAATTCTGGCAAAATGAGCTCTTGTGACGACAGTATCAGTATTGCCATGCTGCAGCTTCTCCATGGTCATGTCTATTCCGTCGGCGCGGAATCTCTCACACATCTGCTCGTTTCGGTCGTATCTGGCCTGTTTGATGGCGGCAAGACGGGAGATGAGCTCAGGGTTCTTATAGTCCATATAAAAGCCCAGAATGTGGATCTCCACACCGTTGTAGATGGCGGACATCTCTATGCCGGGAACTACCTCGATATGATGGTCACTGCTGTCAGAAAAGCCAGAGCAGTTGGTGGAATCACTGTTCTGGATCGGAGGAAGAGTGCTGTTCCAGTTATCTGCATATGTGATTGCATCTGCTACGCCGTCCACTGTGTCGTGGTCGGTTATGGCGATCGCTGCAAGATTCCTGTCAATGGCAAGCTGGCACACCTCTGATGGGGTGCAGGAGCCGTCGGAAGCGGTGGTGTGAAGGTGCATATCTATAAATCTCATGTTGAAAACCTCCGTTTTTATTTTTTATATCATGTATCTGAGTAGCGCCTGGAGCGGCGCAAGTCTGGGTTGAATGTGCTCTGACAGAAGTATTGTATATCAGATAAATACATATGTTCAAGTGAATATGGTTACGGTCAAATGATATAAGCGGACATATGAACCCTGACAGCGGTGCCTTGTTAAAAACTTTCTCAATAAGGCGCGCTGTACTTGATAAAGTACACGCAAATGCGACAAAAATTTTCAATAAGCTATGGACTTCATAACTGTTTTGTGAGAAAATACCACTGATGGTTTGAATTAGAGAATTCGGAACCGCTTTTAAGAATTCATATTTTGAAAGGAGTTTCACAATGATTTACACTAAGGAAGTTGAAAACATGTGCCCTGTAGCAAAGGGTGCAAAGCATGAGCCAGCTCCTATCCCAGAAGAAGGAAAGTGGGTTTACTCAAAGGAAATCAAAGACATCTCTGGTTTTACACATGGTGTAGGCTGGTGTGCACCACAGCAGGGTGCCTGCAAGCTTTCACTTAACGTAAAAGAGGGTGTTATCGAGGAGGCTCTTGTCGAGACTATTGGATGTTCAGGTATGACACATTCAGCAGCTATGGCAGCTGAGATTCTTCAGGGTAAGACAATCCTTGAGGCTCTCAACACTGACCTTGTGTGCGATGCTATCAATACAGCAATGAGAGAGTTATTCCTTCAGATCGTATACGGACGTACACAGAGTGCATTCTCAGATGACGGACTTGCAGTTGGTGCCGGACTTGAGGATCTTGGAAAGGGTCTTCGTTCACAGGTTGGTACAATGTATGCAACAAAGGCTAAGGGTGTTCGTTACCTTGAGATGGCAGAGGGCTATGTAACAGGAATAGCACTTGATGCAGATGACGAAGTTATCGGATATCAGTTCGTTTCTCTTGGAAAGATGACTGACTTTATCAAGAAGGGTGATGACCCTAACACAGCTTGGGAGAAGGCTTCAGGTTCATACGGACGTGTTAAGCCAGAGCAGGGCGCTGTTAAGATCATCGATCCACGTAAAGAGTAGTCGGAAATAGAGGAAAGGAGAACGAGACAATGGCATTATTTGAATCATATGAAAGAAGAATAGACCAGATAAACGCTGTACTTAACAGCTATGGAATCAGCTCAATCGAAGAAGCTGAGAAGATCACAAAGGACGCTGGACTTGACGTTTACAATCAGGTAAAGGGTATTCAGCCAATTTGTTTTGAGAATGCTTGCTGGGCATATACAGTAGGTGCAGCAATCGCAATCAAGAAGGGATGCAGAAAGGCAGCAGACGCAGCAGCAGCTATCGGCGAGGGTCTTCAGGCATTCTGTATACCAGGTTCTGTTGCAGATCATCGTAAGGTTGGTCTTGGACATGGTAACCTTGGTAAGATGTTACTTGAGGAGGAGACAGAGTGCTTCTGTTTCTTAGCAGGTCATGAGTCATTTGCAGCAGCTGAGGGTGCTATCGGTATCGCTGAGAAGGCTAACAAGGTTCGTAAAAAACCTCTTAGAGTTATCCTTAACGGTCTTGGTAAGGATGCAGCTCAGATCATCTCAAGAATCAATGGATTTACATATGTTGAGACAAAGTATGACTACAAGAAGGCTGAGCTCAATGTAGTATACGAGAAGGCATATTCAGATGGTATCCGTGCAACAGTTAAGTGCTACGGCGCTGACGATGTTCAGGAAGGTGTTGCTATCATGCACAAGGAGAATGTTGGTGTATCTATCACAGGTAACTCAACAAACCCTACACGTTTCCAGCATCCAGTTGCAGGTACATACAAGAAGGAGTGTATCGAGCAGGGTAAGAAGTACTTCTCAGTAGCATCAGGCGGTGGTACAGGACGTACACTTCACCCAGATAACATGGCAGCAGGTCCTGCTTCATACGGTATGACAGATACTCTTGGACGTATGCACAGTGATGCACAGTTCGCTGGTTCATCATCAGTTCCTGCACACGTAGAGATGATGGGACTTATCGGAATGGGTAACAACCCTATGGTTGGTGCTACAGTTGCTGTAGCTGTTAGTGTTGAGGAAGCAGCAAACGCTGGTAAATTCTAAATAAAAGGCTTAAAAGCTAGACTTTTTGGGCTATTCAGACTAGGTAATTCGGTCTGGATAGCCCTATTTTTATGTCCATAAGACACGTAAAAGTCGCAAGCAAGTCACAAGCAACAAGTCACACAAGTCACAAACCCTGTAGACTGTGTGAGTTGGGGGGTAGTTCCTGTGTTGTTATGTTCAGTATAAGGTGATTACTCAGTTGATGAATTCTTAATATCGCAAAATTTATTTGCAGTGTCTGAAATGAATAAATGTCTGAGTTGTTTTGGTGAGACATGTAAAAAATGTTAGAAATCAGATAAACAGCAAGGCAGATTGTATTGGATATCGCAAATTTTTTATGCGAAATAATATTAATTATGAATAGGAGGTAATTCATATGAGTTATCGAAGAAAGAACGGCACAGGGGGTATCACCAAAATGTCAGGAAAGAGAAACAATCCTTATAGAGTTAGGATTACGGAAACTTTTGTGGTGGATCCTTTCGATCATTCGATTCGTACACAGGGAGAAAAGGAAGAATTAATTCAACGTAAATTTGTGAGGGTAGGTGAAGTCGTATAACACCAACTTGCATGAGAAGATTGAAATGCAGAAAGCCAAGGAACTTTTTGGAAAAAGTAATTGAGTGATTAATCCTGTCTTGCTATAATTGAGACAGGGTTAGTTTTGAAGAAGATTATAAAATCCTTTCAAAATGGTTAAAATGAATTTGTGACACAATCTTCAAAAGGGCTTAGTGAAGCACTTGGAACGCTAAAGCCCAAAATTGATATAGCTACAGTTGCTGCTAAGGTTGAAACCTAGCAGGAACAGACCAAGAAAGCAAAAAATCACCGTTACGATTATGGATGAAGTTCTTCATAGTAGACGCGTATTTGGACATAATGGCGGTGTAAGCCATGCGGCAAATATAATTAATACGATAAATTCAGGTACATTTGCTCAAACAGAAAAACGCCTTGCTATAGAAGGATTTACTAGGATTGTTCCAGACATTGTATGGAATCTTGGTAATCAATTCTACGCTTGGGCACATTAAAGGAGAGATTATGTTTTTTTGGAAAGACAAAGAAAAAAATAAACCAACTATAATTGAGCATCCTGTATTAGGAACTTTGATTAAAAAAACAGATTGGTACACAAAGAAGAGTTTTATCATTACATTATGGGATAAAACTTTTGACTTGTATCTGTGTATATACTCAAATCAAAAAGATGCTGTAATTTCATTTGAACAAGAAAAAGCAATCAGATATTATCTTGATAATCAGATTCAAATCGAACGAGATATTAAAAAAATGCTGTTGAATTTTTTTCACACTTCAGATTGTTCTTTGATTGAAAAGAGTATACAAATTGAAGGATTGAATTTTACAAGGAATGGAGCTATTAGCATTGGTTTAATAGCTGATTTTTCTGATGAGTTTATTGAAAAACATATTGGAGAAGATGTTATTTTTACAGATTCTTTTGGGATGTCAGTTTATCCGATTAAGGCAGTGCTTCCAAATGAGAAAGTATATTACAACTTCAATAATAAATACGAAGGAGATTAGAATATGCATGGCATTTCTGGCACATATATCTATGAAATGTTATAATAATATTTGGGATTCTGGAGATGTATAAGGTATTGGCAAATGAATAATGAGATGAAACGAGATTTTTGATATTGGAGGTAGTAATATGGCAGAGGAGACACTGTTTTCCGGCGAATCAAAAAATATTGAATATAAGGTTGCAGTACCGGATAAAAGCGAAAAATATATGAAAACTGTTGTAGCTTTTGCCAATGGTAGGGGAGGAAAAATTGTTTTCGGAATAGAGGACAAGACCTTAGAAGTTGTGGGAATGGATGAAGATAGTATCTATAAGACAATGGATGACATTACCAATGCTATTTCAGATTCTTGCGAACCTGTAATCAGGCCGGATGTGGCGATGCAGACAATTAAGGATAAGACAGTGATTGTGATAGAGATATTTCCGGGGGCAGAGCGTCCATACTATATAAAATCACAAGGTGTGTTTGATGGTACTTATGTGCGTGTTGCAGGTACGACTAGGCATGTTGAGGATTACATGTTAAGAGAGTTGATGCTGGAGGGGAAGAACCGTTATTTTGACAGTGAAATATGTCAGAATATGGATATATCAGACAGTGAGATTGAGGAGCTTTGCAAGAGCTTGAAGGAGACAGCTATGCGAAATACATGGCAGGATAGTGAAAAAGCGAAGATTAAGGATGTCACCAGAAATATACTGATTTCATGGGGCGTTCTGAAGGAGGAATGCGGAAAGGTATATCCGACCAATGCATATGCACTTTTGACCGGACGGATGGTGGGGCAGCCGGTTATTCAGTGCGGTGTGTTCAAGGGAACCAATCGGGCGCATTTTGTTGACCGGAGAGAGTTTGAGGGTTCCATTCAGGAACAAATGGATGCTGCATACCAGTATGTTCTTGAAAAAATTAACATGGGAATGACAATAAAGGGAATGTACAGACAAGATGTATATGAACTTCCTACAGACAGCATAAGAGAGTTGATTGCAAATGCAGTGGCTCATCGTAGTTATCTTGAGCCGGGGAATATACAAGTGGCATTGTATGATGACAGGCTAGAGATTACTTCGCCGGGCATGCTGCTGAATAATGTTACGATCGAAAAAATGATAGAAGGTTACTCAAGACCGAGAAATCCTGCAATCGCAAGAGCCTTTGCGTACATGAAAATTATTGAAAAATGGGGAACCGGAATACCGAGGTTATTCGCAGCCTGTGAGGAGTATGGATTACCTAAGCCGGAGCTGATTGATTTTGATGGTGATTTCAGAGTTAATATGTATCGTAAAAGAGATACTAATACAAAAACAGGTGATCAAACATGCCAACAGGTGAATGATGGGGTGAATGATGAGGTGAACAAACTGCTGAATTATTTAAAACTGCATCCTGATTATACGGTTACTCAATTCGCAGAACATTTTGAGGTAAGCAGAAAAACAATAGCAGCGAGATTGAAAAAACTGAAGGATAAAGGATATATTGAAAGAGTTGGATCTTCGAGAAAAGGTTATTGGAAAGTAAATTGATTTTATCAAATGGACAACTCCGAACAACCCCAATTATTCCATTCGGACAAAAAGGTGAACAATTAAGGTGAACGATCAGGGAAAATGATTAAGGTGTATGATAGGGTGAATAATTAAAGCAACCATTGCGGATTACCGCTTGGCTTTTCTTGTGGAGTGAGCATAGACATTCATTGTGGTACTGACATCTGAGTGCCCTAACAGTTCCTGCACATCCTTTGGTGCTGCTCCGTTTGCCAGAAGGTTACTTGTGTAGGTGTGACGCAACTGGTGAAAGTGAAAGCCTTCAAATCCATCCAGCTTCTGTGCAATCTTCCTGCAAACAATTCCTAATGTACTTGGCAGTTCCAGACTTCCATTCGGTCTTAAGACCATATTTGGAGGTGCTACTTTAGATGATAACAACAGCAAGGCAATTAAAAGATCTGATTCGGAATCTGTCAAAGAAAAAATCTGCTGATGCGCAAATTTTGATGCGGAATTATATGATGGAACGATTTTTGAAACGAATTTCTTTATCAGAGTATAAAGACAAATTTATATTAAAAGATGGAATGCTGGTGGCAGCAATGGTTGGTCTGGATGCCAGAGCTACTATGGATTTGGATGCAACCATAAAAGATGCTAACGTTAGTTTAACAGATGTGGAGACAATTATATCAAATATTATAGCAAGAATAGCAGAGATTTATGAAAAAGAAAAAGATATTAATAGAAGTTTGGAGTGGTGTAGGAAGGCATTCAGAAATTCTGTTAATAACAAAGAGTTACAAGAGGAAATTGAGGAAAAGATAGAGAAGCTAAGTAAATTAGCATAATGAAATTGTTGTATAAGTGACTTGCTTGCATTTGGTCATATTAGATGCTATAGTGGGAAAAATTCATCATTGTAGACTGGATAGTATCACATTTATTATAGAAGGAAAATTGTTTAGCCTTGCTGTAGCTATTGAACGAAAAGCCACACCGAAAGCCACACATGCTTGATTTATCTTGAATTTACTAGGTGCATTGATTCTGTAGAGGAAGCAGCTAACGCTGGCAAGTTCTAAATAAAAACCTAGTATTTAAACGGTTTAGAGGGCTTTTAGAGAGATCTAAAGGCTCTCTATTTTTTTGATTTTTAAATTCTTTGAAGGTTGAAATCAATTTTGATGAATACAAATTTGGCATGCTTGTATATTATGATGATGACAGCCATACATATGAAATATTGCTTTTATATTCAGCATTAGTTGGAAAACGGGAGTTGCTAAGGGATTTTACAGCAACTCTTTTGTTTTATTTTGTCAAGACTAGTTTTATATTTATTCGGTATTATAATTGCCTTACATATCAAATGGAAGGGGTGATTAAAATGGATAGAACTATAGTAGTAGAATATTTTGATGGCGAGAAGAAAGTAAAAAAAGTTATAATTTTAAAATAATCTCGCGAAAAATTGCCTTATACGCGCATTTGTGAAAATCTATTGACTTATGGTTGATTTAGGGCTAAAGTGTGGCTACCAATCGGAAGAAAAAACAGTAGGCAGTAATATAGATTGACACATATAATATTTGACAGCACATTTAAAAAGATACTTACGCACTCCAGAAAATATAGCATCGTTGAAAAGCCTTATAAAAACAGATATAATGGGTAGCATAGATAAGAACATTGAACTTGGAAATATAACACTTGAGGATGGACACAGCTTTATGGCAACTCGGAAAGAGGTTGAATTAATATCCCGATTTCAGAGAAAAGGCCTATATCAATGAATTCTGAGAATTATATATAAGACATTTGAAATAAACAAGGAGGGCATGAGATGGGCATTTATTTTAATCCAAGTAATGACAGTTTTACGAAGGACAAGAATAGTGGATTGTATCTTGATAAGACAGGTCTGCTTGAATATCTGAACAGAGTTATATGTACAAATGCTAATTGTATCAGTGTCAGTCATGCCAGACGATTTGGTAAGTCCCATGCGGCATTTGATCTTGCACTTCAGAATTTTATTTTTGACAAACGTCAAAAATATTGTATAATATACTTAACAAGACAGCCGAGCGATAGATACGTCCTATCCGTCCGGCAAAAACCATTTTAAGATGAAACACCTCATAGCTTAGTCGGCTGAGGTGTTTTTCTTATTTTCTATGATTCAGAATTGTCACAATAAGTATCGCAACGGTTAATATAACCATGAATTCCTCATATGTACTCATAAGGCACCACTCCCTTCCAAGACTCGAACGGATATGGTGTAACACCCCTCGGCTGCCCGGTTAAATACATTGTTCTATTTTCATACAGAAGTAATTTTGATATATATACATTTTGGAGATTCCTATATAACGTAAAACACCTCGCATTAACGCGAGGTTGGATTTAAAAAGAATTACAAATTGTATGTATAAAATTGTAATTACAGTATAAGTTATATCAAAATTATAGTCAATGTGATTTAAGAACACAATAATATTTTATAACCACATACCACCTTTCGGAATACATTAAACTATATCATGGACAAGGAGGTGAATACGCATGGACAGATTCGCAGTATATCTTGTAGTTGTTGCGGTTCTTTGCACTTTGATATCGGTAATAACGGAATTTACGAAAGAGGTAGGAGTGCTGAAGAAGATCCCTACCTCTTTTCAGGTTCTGATCACCAGTGTCATTGTGTGTGAGGTGGGACTTTTTGTTGGACTATCATTTTATCACATAGCATTTGTGTGGTATTATCCTGTGGCTGCGTTTTTCGGGGCATTTGTCATTGCGATTATATGTACCCGGGGATGGGACTACCTGATATCGATATTCAAGCGGTTTTACAATGGCGGAGATAAGGAAAGGTGGCATGAATAAGGGTGTTATGACAGTGGTACATGTAATACGAGACAGATAAGTATAAGTTCGGAATAATGATCCTAAGATTGTCTCCTGATTCAATGTCTGGAATATTATATACAGACAAAGAAATTCAGGAGACAATTTTATGGCTTCTAATAAGGTTCCATTAAAGGGCTACATGGATGGTATAGATATATCAGCGTGGCAGGATACTATAGATATAACCAAGGTGCCTTGTGACTTTGTGATAGTGAAAGCTACGGAGGGCACGGACTACAAGAACAGGTATTTTGCAAAGCACTGTGACCAGGCGATGAAAGCGGGAAAACTCCTGGGGGCATTCCATTATGCAAATGGTGGCGATCCCCACAGTGAGGCTGAGTATTTCATAGCATACAGTAAGAAATATGTGGGCAAGGCGATACTTGTCCTTGACTGGGAGGGGCAGAATAATCCGCAGTTTGGCAGAAGTGACAGGGCATGGTGCAAAGAGTGGTGTGATCATGTGTACAGTAAGACCGGTGTTAAGCCCCTGATCTATATCCAGAAGAGCGCCATGGACAATGTAAAGGGCCTGGGATACAGGCTGTGGGTTGCACAGTATCCTGATTACGAGCGGACGGGATATCAGGAGCATCCATGGAATGAAGGTCAATACGAATGTGATATCAGACAGTACACATCCGTTGGAAGACTTCCGGGTTACGATGGCAATCTCGATCTTAACAAGTCATATATAGATAAGACGACATGGAAAAAATATGCCGCAAAAAAGACTGGCAGTTCACAGAAGAAATCGATAGATGTGATAGCCAGAGAGGTCATAGCCGGCGACTGGGGAAATGGCGATGACAGAAAGAACAGGCTGAAGAAGGCAGGGTATGATCATGTCAAGGTGCAGAATAAGGTAAATGAGATGCTTGGCAGATAGCTGCAGGTAAATGACATAAGAAAAATGGCAGGAAAACGAAGTATAAAATTAGTTCCGGCAAAAATGAAATTTATATGAAGAATCATCCACACCTGTTGACGAAGCGCAATATATACTATAGGATAGTGGAAAACAAAAGCCCCCGTCAGGGATACATGAAAGGAAAAGGTGATATATATGCCATATTATGGATTTTATTTTGACCCAACATATCTGTTGGTTCTCATAGGCGTGGTGCTCTGCATGATAGCGTCGGCAAGAGTCAAGACCACATACAAGAAGTATGAGAAGGTGGGATCGCGGTCAGGCTACACAGCGGACCAGGTCGCATACATGATACTCAGGAATGCGGGGATAACGGATGTGTCAATACATCACATCTCAGGAGATCTGACTGATAATTACAATCCTAAGGAGCATACGCTCAATCTGTCGGACAGCGTGTATGGTTCCAGATCCATCGCAGCGATAGGCGTGGCAGCCCATGAGTGCGGACATGCCATACAGCATGCAAATGCATATGCACCGCTCACCATAAGGTCAGCAATCATTCCAGCGGCAAATATAGGCTCAGCCATATCATGGCCGCTCATACTTATAGGACTTCTCATTCCGAGGGTTGATTACCTTATAACACTCGGAATCATATTGTTCTCACTGGTTGTTGTCCTACAGTTTGTGACACTTCCGGTGGAGTTCAATGCATCGAGAAGAGCCATGGCGATACTGGAGGGCAGCGGATATCTCTATCCGGATGAACTCAAGGGTGCAAGAAGTGTACTCACAGCGGCAGCTATGACATATGTGGCAGCTATGGTATCAGCATCACTTCAGTTGCTCAGACTTGTATTATTGTTTGGCAACAGGAGAAGATAGCGGAATTATAACAGAAAATATAAAAATGCATAAAAAAGTCTTGTGAATTTGTTGATAGTATTTGCAACTTTGCTATGGTAAAATGGTTAAAGTGGCAAAAATCTACATATTTGCAAGACTTTTTCTGCTATAGTGCACAATTATAGCGGGAATGGTCTGCGAAACAATTAATTAAGGGAGGGTAATTGATGAGAAAGAGAAGGCTACGAGGAGGTATAACGGCCTTGTCGGTGCTTGCTGCTATTGGCATGGCATCGGGAATAACGGCATTTGCGGCGGACGGAACACAGTCTGAAGCTGCGAATACGGGAAAGGGGCTGGAGTATGTATATGAGTCGTCAGGCTCTACACCATCAGGTGTCACGCTCAACGGCAATTCGGTAATCATAAAGCAGTCGCCGAATTCCACTGACAGCGAGCAGTTATTAAATATTTACAATGACAAAGACAGGGATGGAATCCTTGATGAGGGCGAGGAAGCTTTCGCATTGGATGGAAGCACGGACATACAATATGGCAATATATATGGAATCTATCATGGTAATGGCAGTTCGCCGATCTCCATAACCATAGACGGTGCTGAACTGCCTGTTGTATATGGAGCATTTGAGAGCACTGTTGAGACTCCGGAGAACATGACTGCGGTAACTATCAGTGTGAAGGGCGACGCGGCAGTTGAAAGTCTGTATGGACTTTTCAGGACATATTGTACTGGTGGTGTACTGATAGACACGGAGAAGTCAGTTAAGATAAAGACGCTCTATGGTCTCAGCACATCGACCATAGATGGAGACATCACGGAGAATATCAATTATAGCTGTGACGGCAACACATTTGTCACACTGGCTACAGATGGATATTACACAGGAAAGGCATACACTATAAATGGCGATGCAGTGTTCAATATGAAAGGAGCCAGCGCCAATTCAGTGTATCTCGTGCAGAATGGAGCTGTGCTCAGTAAGACACTGACGGCCAAGGTGACTGACTCCAAGGTAGACAGCCTGAACGGAGTTTCCCAGGGGGCAAAGGTTGATGGTGACGTGAGCCTTACATTTGACGGAATATCAGCCGTAAAGGATGGAAGAAGTGCCAGTTTATATGGTGCGTCAAGTGCGACTATCCTTGGAAATCTGGACCTTAAGCTGAAAAGCCAGTCTGGATCAGAGATGTCTGTGTATGGCACCAATAATACAAATATAAAGGGAAATGTAAATGTCAGCATTGATGGCTCAGGAGCAAAGTTCAACACCATATATGGAATGTATGGCGGTATGCTGGGCGGAAGGGCTGATATAGATATAAAGAACTGCGCTGCCGGTTACACAACATGTGGCATGAATTCGGTTTCGTTCAGTCAGACTCAGCCGGAGGAAGAAGGAACATATACGTATACTGTGAACATGGAGAATATCACTGGCGCCAGCGGCAGGGTATATGGAATTTCAAATTGTTCCGGTATCACTTCTGCCAGCGTTGTAATGAAGGCTGTGGCAACAACAGATACATTAAATGGCATGTATCTGAGCACAGGTGTAAAAGGTGATATAAAGGCAGAACTTTACAACTGTAATGCAGCCTATGTAAAAGCTCTGGAGCTGTCAAATGTGACGGTAAATGGTTCTGTAGATGCCATAGTTTCGGGCTGCAGCATTACGAGATCTTTGAATGTAGAGCAGGGCGGAAGCATCAGTAAGGATCTTAACATAAGCGTCAGCAACGTTATCAGCAGTTCAGCACGGTTTGTATACGGCGGTAGCTGTCTGGGGAATATGACGGTCAATGTGGATGGCATGAATGATGAATCCATAGTAGACGAAAATGGTGATCCGCTTGTGAACTCGTATGAATACGCGGGCAGCGACATGTTTACCATGATGGGCAACTTTGCACTGGCAGGGGAACTCAAGGCGGATATAGCAAAGATACATTTTGCAAAATGTGGACTCGCCGGAGGTGATTACAGTTGCGGAAATATCGGAACAAAGGTTGACATAACGTTGTCAGACAGCAGTATAAATGGACTGGCGGGAAATAATATTTTCTATCTGGCAAATGAGAGCTATTCCGGTTCAACCGAGAATACAGTTCCTGTTGATATAAAGATCAACAACACAGATTTTACAAATGCAGACGGAATAAGCTTCCAGATGTATATAGGTAATAACAAGGATGCAAAAGTTACATTTGATGACAAGTGCAGTATGCCGGAGAAGTATTATATGGCTCCAAGCATGAATACCACCGGCTCATCTGTCATAACATATGGACAGAATATATATTATGGCGGACAGAATCTTGTGATAGACAAGGATGTAACTGCTGACAATATTTACTTTGGTAACTTCACAGAGAACGGAAGCCAGGGCAATGCCGTGATCGTTATCAACAAGGGGGTAACGGTAACTGCAAATGAGGGTATATATGCAGCAGGCGGTTCAAACATACTCCACAGTGGAATCCTCAAGGGAACATTTAAGGCGACTGATGGGTATCTGCCAAATATATTCTCAAAGGGGGGCGTAATAGAGGACTCGGCTGTAGGGGATGTTGCAAATGTAAATTATTCATTGGATGTTGTGTCCAACGAGAAGGCCGCAACGTACACCATGACAGGCAAGACGTCACAGTATATTGATCCTGATGGTACATATGTCAAGGGCGGCGCAGATGTCAAGATAACACCGACCGTGAACAAGGGATATATTCTTGACAAGGTGACCTTCAGAGGTCAGAGCGACACAGCGGAAAATTCAGCGGTTGAAGCAAATGGCGTGTACACGTTCAGCATGCCGAACGAGCCTTGTACAGTGACGATCGCAACGACAGGAAAGCAGATCGTGGTATCCAAGACAACTGTTGATCCATCGGCACTGCTTGGAAAAGAATACACAGCAACTTCACCTCTCTATGACATGGCAGATCTTGTCATATCAAACGACGCAAGAGAGGGCGAGGTCACATACGAGATCGACGAGACAAATGGACTTCCTGAGGGACTCTCATTGATCGATGGCAAGGTTGTCGGAACGGCAAGCAAGCTTTATGAAGATGGAAAGAATGTCATAGTACATGTGACAGGAAGAAATGGTTCAAAGGCACAGCTCTCACTGAACGTGATCGTCTCAAATGAGGAGAAGAAGCAGGATAACCAGGATGGCCGAATCGTAGTTGACGAGGATGAGAAGACTATATGTCTCAACGGAACATCAGTGGTCATCCAGGCAAAGGACGACACAGAGACAGAGATATACGTGGACGACAATCAGGATGGACAGGCAGATGGCAAGACACCTCTGTACACCGGAGATCTGTCGGAGTACACGATAACAGGTGTCGAGGACAACGCCATAAGACGAAATATCAGGATCACCATGACGGGGGGAACTGTAAAAGCAATATACGGTGCAAAGGATTCAGAGCTTTCATATGAAGACGGCGATGCGGTGAGTATAAATATCCGTGGTGGTAAGGCAGCAACTATGTATGTTCTGTCGAATTCAACCGTGGATGGAACCATCGCATATGAGATCGCAGAGAACACTGTAGATAAGGGCGGATTTGCAGCGGATACAACATCAAAATATACCGGTGCATTCATGAGAAACAGCAAGGATATCGTAACTATCAGAGGAACCTATGTTGTGAATAAGAAGCTCACGGCAACGGCTCTGATAATCTATGACAGTGCGGCAGTTGATGTAAATGCTCCGGTTGAGGTAACGGATTATGTGTCACTGAATGAGAGATCATCCGCAGTATTTAACGATACGCTGACCGCTGACCGACTTGGTTATTCAAAGTATGCCAAGGCAGTTGTGAATGGAGATACGAAGCTTGCGGCTCTCAATATGACACAGTATGACACGACACTCACAATAGGCGAGGATGCGCTGTTTGATGTGGGCAAGGTCAACATGACATCAGGCTGGGCAAGAGTATATCAGAAGGGTACGCTCAAGTGTCCTTCAGACCAGTTCAGCAACACAGGTGTGTGGGTGGCAGCAGGAAAATTTGCAGATGATATAGATGCCAGCGGCTGGACAGGAGTGTATTACAGCTATGCAGGCGGCTCAACAAACATGGACAACACATCAGCAAAATTGGCTGCACAGTCATATGTAGTTGAATATGAGAATGTCAAATATGTTGCCTGCAAACAGGCGATCACAGTTAGCTATACCGATGTGCCGGGTTACACAGCCTATGTGTCGGCAAATGGCGGCGAGCCGGTACAGGGAAGCAACGGAAGTGCAAAGGTGACAGGCCCGGATTCATCTATGTCTATTGTAGTGGATTATGTGGCAGACCAGATAGACATCAGTAAGGAATACGCAGATCCGATTCTGGCGGCGGAGACCAAGTACACAGCGGATTCACCAGCGTACGATCTCACGATCCTCAAGGTTACAGGAGATACCACAAAGAATTATGGAACTGACATGCAGTACAGATTGAAGAGCGGTTCGACACTTCCATCAGGACTTGTGCTTGAGTCGGGTAAGATAACAGGAACAGCCAAGAATGCAGGTGAAAGCACAGTAGTATTTGTCATAACAGGACGAAATGGAACATCGGTTGATTTCCCAGTGGTATTCAAGGTACTGCCGGCAGGCACGGAGATACCTGATATCAACAAGCTTGGTGTATCTGTGAACACAGAGGATAAGACCATTGATCTCGGTGGAAATTCAGCAGTGATAATAGTTGATCCGTCGGATAGCAGCAAGAGCTCAGTATATCTGGATGCTGATCATAACGGAGTGGCAGACGACAACAGACCACTCAGAATAGACGGAGAGGTTACATATGATCTGTCAGGCTACAGCATATCAGGCTATACGGACACAGCAAATAAATACACCGGTGACATATCGGTGACACTCAGAAGCGGAAATGTCGGCAATATATGTGCTGCGGGTTCAACTGACAGCAAGGCAGACCGAGTGACGATAGATGGAAATGTAACCATGACGATCATGAGCGGTTATGTGTCAGGCACTGTAGCTGCGGCAGGAAACGCTGATGTCAAGACAGTGACCTTCGCGGCAGAGGACGGAAGAGCAGGAAGCGTGGTATACGGTGCGTACAATACAAATGCGGAGAAGGTAGACTTCACATTTGCAAAGTCTGCACAGATGTACACACCGAAATCAACCAAGTCTGAGAATATGTATGTTACATCGGGTGGATCAGTATCCGGTGATGTGGATATAAGAGTTGGTATAACTGATCATTACAATACATTTATATACGGTGCGGATTACATGAACAAGCGCTCCTACTTCAACGGAGTGTCGGGAACAGCCGTATCCGGAAATGTGAACTGTGTGGTTGATGGAAGATGGTGCGCTGAGAAGTGCAACAACTTTGTCCAGCAGTCAGATGTGAAGGGAGATCTGTATGCCGAGATAAAGTCAGGAGAACTCAGAAAAAATGACGTCAACAATGAGCATAGCAAGGCATTGGTATTTAACTATGGTCACAGCATTGGAAATATATACGTCAAGGCAGGAACAGAGGGCGCTGTCACAGGTGACTTTGTACTTGCGGCAGGCGGTAAGGTCGGCAGGGTAGAGTATGTAGACGAGAATGAAAAGTCCACAGCTACTGTAAAGGGCACCGCTGACAATTACCAGGTTGAGAGTCTGGGTTCACTGTATATGTCTCTCGCCGGCAAATTAACTATAGGCGGAGACTACACACTTGACAGAGATGAGGAGGTAAAACAGCTTGAGATCCTCAAGGATTCAAAGCTGACCATCGCCGAGGGCGCAGTTCTTACAAATACATCGACAGCGACAGTTACCGGTGATGTTGAGAACCTTGGCACATGGAATGTGGACGGCGCTCTGACTATGACAGGATCACTGGTCAACAGAGGTGCATGGAATCTGAAAGGAAATGTTCAGGCTTCAGCAACAGTAGATAACTACGGGGATATCACAGCAGCAAATAGTGAGAGGATCACCTTGAATACAAATGCAAAGCTCATCAACAGAGCTGATGCACAGTTTACATTTGGCAACCTCACAAACAGTGCAATGATCGTAAACTATGGTAATATGAAGCAGCTTGCATATACGTCAAGTCTTGGAAGCGGAAGCATACTCACCACAGTGATCCCGGATATGGTGTACGCACTGAAAAATTACAGCGTCATTTTCTACAAGCTTGATGTGGATTATCCTGCATATTGCTTCAAGGATGGCGATGCAAAGATAGAGAAGAGTTCATCGGCAACAAGATGTCAGAAGAAGTCAGGTGTTGACGGTGACGATGCACTCTATATACAGGGTGGCAAGTCGTTCTACATCACAATAGACGGTGAGCCGATAGATGGAATGGCGGTGGATTCAGTTGTATTTGGACCGGATGACACAGCCATGACTACAAGTAACAACCGTCTCTGGAGCGGCGTCATGACATATGAGCCGGCAACAGTTACGGTAAATATGGCAAAGCAGGAGGCCGTAAATATAACTCTCGCAAAGACAGAAGATACAGTTAAGGCGCAGGTTGGAAAGACAACCACAAAGGATGAGCCATTATATGATCTGACAGCCATAGAGATCCAGAATGATGAAGCTGTGGACAACGGATATGTGTTATACTCCCTTGCAAAGGGACAGACACTTCCGGCAGGACTTGTGATATACGATGGAAAGGTATATGGAACGCCGAAGACTGCAAGTGCTGAGGCACAGACAGTCAAGTTCACGGTGAGAGGACAGAATCAGACAGTGGCTGAGTTCACACTGATCATATCCAGCGTGGAGAAGGGAATACCTTCATTTACTGCCGGAAAGGCGGGCGACGCATATGCCGGCAAGACCCTTGCGGATGTGGAGCTTCCAACATCGGCAGCAGGAAAGTACATGTGGACAGATGGAACACAGCAGGTAGGCAAGGCCGGAACAAGCGAGACCTACGATGCATACTTTGTTCCAGACGACACAGCAAACTATGACTGGAGCAAGATCGATGCAGCAGAGGGAACATATGAGGAACTGGAAGACGGAAGTGTGAGAATTGCAGTGAAGCTTTCAGTGTATGTGAGAAAGCAGGATCCTGTATTTACAGTTCCGGAGAATGTCACAGCTACATACGGAGACACTGTTGGCAAGATACTCCTGCCTGAGACAGCAGGTGGAATGTTCATCTGGGAGAATGCAGATGAATCTGTGGGAGAGGTTGGAACAAAGACTTTCCTTGCAACATTTGTACCTGAAGATGAGGATGTATACGAGAGAGCAGAGCATGTGGAGATAACTGTTCAGATTCTTCCTGCAAATGCAATATTTACTCAGGTGATAGATTCACTGAGTGCTAAGGAGAATATGACTCTTGCAGACATAGAGCTTCCAGAGCGCGAGGATGGAGTATACACATGGTATACAGACAGAACGACAAAGGTTGAGGATGGCAATACATACAAGCTTTGCTTCAAGCCTGCAGACACAGTAAATTATGACTGGACATCAGTTACAGGATGGAACAGGGCTTACAATGGAGTTGTATTCAATGTAAAGATCACCATCGAGAAAGAGCCGGAGCAGCATGTACACGATTACGGCAATAAGTACAAGAGCGACAGCAGATCTCACTGGTATCAGTGCTCATGTGGAGAGAAGTCAGGCCTGGCAAATCACACATGGGACAAGGGAGCGATAACGACCAAGCCTACAGACACAGCGGCAGGTAAGAAGACATTTACCTGTACCAAGTGTGGATACAAGCGTTATGAGTCAGTAGCTGCCCTTGGAATAGACATAGGAAATTCCAAGAACAATGTGGTCGTAAGCGGTATAGAAAAGAATGGATATACATACACAGGATCACCTATCACTGTTAAATCGCTTGCGCTCAGGAGAGGCAAAACAACACTGAAGAATGGTGTGGATTACACCGTACAGTACAAGAACAACAAGAATATCGGTACAGCGACAGTAAAGATCACTGGTAAGGGTAATTACAGAGGCTCCGTCAGCAAGACATTTGCTATCAAGGCTGGCAAGGGCAAGATATACAAAGTTGCGCAGAAGGGCGTGCCTGGCTATCTGAAATATAAGGTGACAAATGCCGCTTCAAATGGCAAGGGAACAGTGACACTTGTTGGAAGTACAAGCAAGAAGAGCGACAAGAAGTTCAAGTCACTCACGGTTGCATCCAGTGTCAAGATCGGTGGAGTGAACTTCAATGTTACGGCTGTAGGAGCGAAAGCATTTACAGGACGCAAATATCTCACCACGGTTGTGATCGGAGGAAACGTTAAGACCATAGGCGGTGCAGCATTCAGCAAGTGTGGAAAGCTTGGAAAAGTTACCATAAAGTCTACAAGGATAACGACTATCGGTAAGAATGCTTTCCAGGGTGTCAAGAGCAATGTGAAGATATATCTTCCTAAGAAGAAATATGACGCATATGCAAAGAAGCTCAAGGTGAAGGGAATGAACACTCCTAAGAAAGCGGTTTACAAAAAGTCAAAATAAATGAAATGCGTTGATGCATTGGCGGGACAGTCACAGATGATGTGGCTGTCCTGTTTTTTATGTGAAGATCGTTCTGGTGTAAAACCATGAGTGTAGTGACAGGAAAGATATAATCTGCTATACTGAACATATGTTTGCAAATATATGGAGGACTGTATGGATAATTTTATAGATGAACTGAATGAACAGCAAAAGGAGGCAGTGACCACCACAGAAGGGTATGTGCGCATAATTGCGGGAGCGGGAACCGGCAAGACAAAGGCGCTCACTTACAGGTATGCGTATCTGGTGGACGAGCTTGGAATATCCACATCGAATATACTGTGTGTCACATTTACAAATAAAGCGGCGAGGGAGATGAGCAAACGTATCAGACAGATGATCGGGGACAGTGATACGGGATACATCTGCACATTTCACGGCTTCTGTGTGAAGCTTCTGAGGGAGGATATCCATGCCATCAATTATCCCCAGAACTTTGTGGTGATGGACAGCGAGGACACGGAGGATATACTCAAAACGGTGTACGAGAATGCCCATATACAGTCGAGAACATATACATTTGACATGGCCAGGGATCACATATCGGCGATGAAGAACGAGATGCAGCATATCACATATTTGGCGGACATAAGCAACGACAGACTGCTGGCGGATTATGAGAAGGCTTCAGACATACCTGAAAAAGTATTTCTGGGATACCTGTACGAACAGAAGAAGGTGTATGGACTTGACTATGATGATCTCATAACCATTGCGCTCCACATCCTCAGAACCGATGCGGAGAAATGCCGCAAATGGCAGGAACGCATGATGTATGTCATGGTGGACGAGTTTCAGGATGTCAGCGGTAACCAGTATGCGCTGGCGGAGATACTCAGCGGCTATCACAGGAATCTGTTCATCGTGGGCGATCCGGATCAGACCATATATACGTGGCGTGGGGCAAGGATAGAGTACATATTGGAATTCGACAAGAACCATGAGAATACACAGACCATATTCCTCGACACGAATTATCGTTCAACTCCTGACATACTGGCGGTGTCCAACTCACTGATCGAGAAGAACAGGAACAGACTGCCCCACAGGCTTGTGGCTGTGAAGCCGTCTGAGGCACGCCCTCTGTACGTACATTCCAGAACCACCGGGGATGAAGCCCAGTGGGTGACAAACGAGATAAAAAGACTGGTTGAGGCGGGCACAAAGTACAGTGACATAGCCGTTTTGTACAGGTCACATTTCGTGTCGAGAAGCATAGAGGAAGCATTTATCAAGACAAAGATCCCGTATATCCTCTACAGCGGAACGGAGTTCTACAAGCGCAAGGAGATAAAGGATGTACTGGCATATCTCAGGATGGTGGCATACGCAGATGATCTGTCATTTCGCAGGGTGATAAATGAACCAAAGCGGAACTTTGGCAAAAAGAGAATGTCGATGCTTAAGTCGTACTGTGAGACTCATAGATGCTCACTGTACAGCGGTCTTCAGGATCTTCTGGAGGAGAAGACTGTTAAGTCGACAGGTGCTTCAGCCTTTGTCGATATCATAGAAAATTTTAGGAAGACATACAAGGAGAAAAGTCTGTCAGACCTTGTTACAGAGCTCATGGCCGCCACGGGCTACGAGGTGATGCTCAGACAGGCGGGCGAACAGGAAAGGCTGGACAACCTGGCAGAGCTGAAGCAGTCGATAGACGAATATGAGAAGACCTCCGGTGAGGAGAATACGCTGGAGGAATATCTTCAGAGTATAGCTCTCTACACGAACAATGACAGGGAGAAGGACAAGGATTCTGTGACGATGATGACAATACACACCGCAAAGGGCCTGGAGTTCCCATATGTGTTCGTGTGTGGTGTAAATGAAGGCATATTCCCAAGCAAGCACGTGGACACTGAGGCGATGCTCGAGGAGGAACGACGCATGGCATACGTGGCATGTACCAGAGCGGAGCGCGGTCTGTACATCAGCGATGCCGAGGGGCTGAACTACGATGATTCTTTCAGATACCCGTCCCGGTTCATCTTCAACATAGACCGGGAAGCCATCGATTACGTGAACGAGCTCCCGCAGCGCCTTGTCGATGACACGAAGAGCTACATAGCTGCAAATGAGAGCCGCTATATGCCGCTGGACACCGAGCTAAAGCCCGGCGACCGGGTGAGACATAAGGTGTTCGGCGAGGGCACGATAACCGGTATCAGGGGAGATATAGGGTGCTATGTGGTTAAGTTTGATAGGGTGGAGACGGAGAGGAACTTGAAGATTGGGGTGGGGCTGGAGAAGATTGGAAATCTATAAAGATTTTGATGGTGAGACGAGTATAGTATGAAGAATACTAGTGTAAATATAGAAAGTAATACTTGACACAATCAGAGGTAGAAAAGTAATATAATACTGTAGATTTGGCATATAAATGTTAGCTGTGCGGGTTAAATAACCTATAGAAATTTCTACTGTTGTAGATCCATTAGTACAATCCGTCTTGCACTTAGATGAGTATCCAAGTGTGAGTTATAGTATGTGTATATAAAAAAAGAGTAGAGGTATGTTAAGTGCCTTGAAATAAATTTCTACTGTGGTAGATTTAGTTAATGTAAAAAGTTTAACGCTGAATATGGCGTTATTCTTTTTTGCTCAGATTAAATTCGAAATTACATTAACTAATAAAATTAGTGACAAACTCGTTGATGTATGTTATTATGTTATCATATTATATAGATTGATTTTAAGGGAGGAGTTATATGGTAGGTAATAAAATATCAAATTCGTTTGATTCGTTTACTGGAATCAACGCATTAAGTAAAACGTTAAGAAATGAGTTAATTCCATCAGATTATACTAAGAGACATATTGCTGAGAGTGATTTTATTGCGGCTGATACAAACAAAAATGAAGATCAGTATGTAGCAAAAGAAATGATGGATGATTATTATCGCGATTTTATAAGTAAGGTTCTAGATAATTTACATGATATAGAATGGAAAAATTTGTTTGAATTAATGCATAAAGCGAAAATAGATAAAAGTGATGCAACTTCAAAAGAGTTGATAAAAATTCAGGATATGCTTCGTAAAAAAATAGGAAAAAAATTCTCTCAAGATCCTGAATATAAAGTCATGCTCAGTGCTGGTATGATAACAAAGATTTTACCAAAATATATATTGGAGAAATATGAAACTGATAGAGAAGACAGATTAGAAGCAATAAAAAGATTTTACGGATTCACAGTTTATTTTAAAGAATTTTGGGCAAGTAGACAAAATGTATTTTCTGATAAGGCAATAGCGTCATCTATATCATATAGAATCATACACGAGAATGCCAAAATATATATGGATAACCTGGATGCTTATAATAGAATAAAACAGATTGCTTGTGAAGAAATTGAGAAGATTGAAGAAGAGGCATATGTTTTTCTGCAAGGTGACCAGTTAGATGTGGTATATACCGAAGAAGCATATGGACGATTTATATCCCAGAGTGGAATAGATTTATATAATAATATATGTGGGGTTATTAATGCTCATATGAATTTATATTGCCAGAGCAAAAAATGCTCCAGATCAAAGTTTAAAATGCAAAAATTACATAAACAGATTTTATGTAAAGCAGAAACCGGGTTTGAAATTCCATTAGGCTTTCAAGATGATGCGCAAGTGATAAATGCGATTAATTCATTTAATGCTCTAATAAAAGAAAAAAATATTATATCACGTCTCAGAACTATAGGGAAAAGCATATCTTTATATGACGTAAATAAGATATATATTTCATCTAAAGCGTTCGAGAATGTATCTGTATACATTGATCATAAATGGGATGTGATAGCTTCAAGCTTGTATAAGTATTTCTCGGAAATTGTCAAAGGAAATAAAGACAACAGGGAAGAAAAGATTCAGAAGGAAATTAAGAAAGTAAAGAGCTGTAGTCTGGGTGATTTGCAGAGACTGGTTAATTCATATTATAAAATAGATAGCACATGTTTGGAGCATGAAGTAACTGAATTTGTTACTAAAATAATAGATGGGATAGATAACTTTCAAATTACGGATTTTAAATTTAACGACAAAATTAGCTTGATTCAAAATGAACAGATTGTCATGGATATAAAAACATATCTTGATAAATATATGAGTATTTATCATTGGATGAAATCGTTTGTGATTGATGAGCTAGTTGATAAGGATATGGAGTTTTATTCAGAACTTGATGAACTTAATGAGGATATGTCGGAAATTGTGAATTTATATAACAAAGTGCGTAACTATGTTACACAGAAGCCTTATAGTCAGGAAAAGATAAAATTGAACTTCGGATCACCGACTCTTGCCGATGGATGGTCGAAATCAAAGGAATTTGATAACAATGCTATTATATTGATTCGTGATGAAAAAATATATTTGGCAATATTTAACCCAAGAAATAAACCAGCTAAGACTGTTATATCAGGACACGATGTTTGCAATTCTGAAACAGATTATAAGAAAATGAATTATTATTTGCTCCCTGGGGCAAGTAAGACTTTACCACATGTGTTTATTAAGTCTAGATTGTGGAATGAATCACATGGAATACCTGATGAAATACTGCGGGGATATGAGTTGGGTAAACACTTGAAATCATCGGTAAATTTTGATGTAGAATTCTGCTGGAAGCTAATTGATTATTATAAAGAATGTATAAGCTGTTATCCAAATTATAAGGCGTATAATTTTAAATTTGCTGATACAGAATCGTACAATGATATATCAGAATTCTATAGAGAAGTGGAGTGTCAGGGATATAAGATTGACTGGACATATATAAGTTCAGAAGATGTAGAACAACTTGATCGTGATGGTCAAATATATCTGTTTCAAATCTATAATAAAGACTTTGCACCGAATAGTAAAGGAATGGATAATCTTCATACGAAGTACCTCAAAAATATATTTAGCGAAGACAATCTTAAAAACATAGTTATAAAATTGAACGGAGAGGCAGAATTATTTTATAGAAAATCAAGTGTCAAGAAAAAAGTAGAACATAAAAAGGGTACGATTTTAGTCAATAAAACATATAAGGTTGAGGATAACACTGAAAACAGTAAAGAAAAAAGAGTTATTATTGAATCAGTACCAGATGATTGCTATATGGAACTTGTTGATTATTGGAGAAATGGTGGTATCGGAATTCTTTCAGACAAAGCTGTTCAATATAAGGACAAAGTATCTCATTATGAAGCTACTATGGATATAGTCAAGGATCGCAGGTATACAGTAGATAAGTTTTTTATACATTTGCCTATAACTATCAATTTCAAAGCAGATGGAAGAATTAATATAAATGAAAAGGTACTCAAGTATATAGCGGAAAATGATGAGCTTCATGTGATTGGAATTGATAGAGGAGAAAGAAATCTCCTTTATGTGTCAGTAATTAATAAAAAGGGAAAGATTGTTGAGCAGAAGTCTTTCAATATGATAGAAAGCTATGAAACTGTAACAAATATAGTTAGAAGATATAATTATAAAGACAAACTGGTCAACAAAGAAAGTGCCCGGACAGATGCGAGAAAAAATTGGAAAGAAATTGGAAAGATAAAAGAAATAAAAGAGGGATACTTGTCACAGGTAATTCATGAAATATCGAAGATGGTGTTGAAATATAATGCAATCATTGTTATGGAAGATCTAAATTATGGATTTAAACGAGGTAGGTTTAGGGTTGAACGTCAGGTATACCAGAAATTTGAGAATATGTTGATATCTAAACTGGCATACTTGGTAGATAAAAGTCGAAAAGCCGATGAACCAGGAGGTGTACTAAGAGGGTATCAGCTTACGTATATTCCAGATTCTTTAGAGAAACTTGGTAGCCAGTGTGGGATCATATTCTATGTACCTGCTGCGTATACATCTAAGATTGATCCGTTAACAGGCTTTGTAAATGTATTCAATTTTAGAGAATATTCTAATTTTGAAACAAAATTGGATTTTGTTAGATCATTAGACAGTATACGATATGATACAGAGAAGAGATTGTTTTCAATATCATTTGATTATGACAACTTTAAAACACATAATACCACTCTGGCAAAAACGAAGTGGGTTATATATTTACGAGGCGAGCGTATAAAAAAGGAACATACATCTTACGGGTGGAAGGATGATGTTTGGAATGTGGAAAGTAGAATTAAAGACTTGTTTGACAGTTCACATATGAAATACGATGATGGACATAATTTAATTGAAGATATTCTTGAATTAGAATCGAGTGTACAGAAGAAGCTGATCAATGAATTGATAGAAATAATAAGGTTGACTGTTCAACTTCGTAACAGTAAGTCAGAGAGATACGATAGGACAGAAGCTGAATACGACAGAATAGTATCGCCAGTTATGGATGAAAAAGGACGGTTTTATGATTCGGAAAATTATATTTTCAATGAAGAAACAGAGTTACCAAAGGATGCAGATGCTAATGGTGCATATTGCATTGCATTAAAAGGTCTGTACAATGTCATAGCCATAAAGAATAACTGGAAAGAAGGAGAGAAATTCAACAGAAAATTGTTAAGTCTAAATAATTATAACTGGTTCGATTTTATACAAAATAGAAGGTTTTAAGAATGGATGATATCATATTAATATCAACTCTAAATGATTTTATATTTTGTCCGGTGTCAATATACTTTCATGGGCTTTATGGTTATTCAGATATACTGACGTATCAGTCGAAATCACAACTGAATGGCACTAAGGCTCATGAAACTGTTGATCATGGTAATTATTCAACAAGAAAAGAAATACTAACAGGCATAGATGTATATTCGGAGAAATATCGTATAATTGGTAAAATTGATGTATATGATTCAAGAAAAAGAATGCTGATAGAGAGAAAAAAGCATGTGAATAAGATTTATGACGGATATGTATTTCAATTATATGGGCAGTACTATTCAATGGTGGAGATGGGGTATACTGTGGATTTTTTAAAAATTCACAGCATAGATGATAATAAGAATTATAATATTGCTTTGCCAGAGAATGATTTAGAGATGAAGCAGAAATTTGAAAATTTGATATGTACTATGAGAACTTTTGATATGAATGGATTTGTTCAAGACAATGCTCAGAAATGCTCTAATTGTATATATGAAGATGCTTGTGACAGGTCGGCAAGTAGAGGTGACTAAGTATGTTAAGTGCTAATGATTTCAGCAAGAAACAAATTATTTTTATGTTTCCCAAGGAAGGCGATAAACTTACGTTTTCTAATGACAATATTGTAGTAAAGGACAAAGCAGGGAAGACTAAATATCAATCAACATGTTATAGATTGTTTATGTTGTGTATAGTAGGAAATATATCAATAACAAGTGGGCTTATACAACGGAGTAAGAAGTTTGGCTTTTCGATTTGCTTAATGAGTATGACATTTAAGGTGTATGAGGTTATAGGTGCAAGAATGGAGGGAAATACCTTATTAAGAAAGCATCAATATACTTATGAAGGTACTGAGATAGGTATAAGAATTGAGAAAAACAAAATAATTAATCAATCAGAGGCGTTGAGAAAAATAAGAGTAAACAATCAATATATTAAAGAAGGAATTGCTTTATTGGATAGTTTGTCGGACTCTTTGTGCGAAAATATGGATTATTTGACAGTGATGGGGATAGAAGGGAATGCAGCAAAAGTGTATTTCCCAAGAATGTTTGATAATGTTAATTGGAATGGTAGAAAACCCCGAATAAAGAATGATTACATAAATGTTACACTGGATATAGCATATACTATGTTATTCAATATCGTTGATGCGATGTTGCAAGTGTATGGATTTGACACTTATTATGGGGTATTCCATAAATGCTTTTATATGAGGAAATCTCTTGTATGTGATCTGATGGAGCCGATGAGGCCTATAGTGGATTATGCAATACGAAAAGCAATTAATTTAGGACAGTGCAAAAAAGAAGATTTCGATTTATATGGCAGTAGATGGTATTTGCAGATGAAATATAATGCTACATATATACAGTTTATTATGGCAGCGATACTCGATTACAAGGACGATATATTCTTATACATACAAAAATATTATAGATTTTTTATGAAAATGAAAAGTGTAGAACAGTTTCCTAGTTTCGAGTTACATTAGATGGGAGCGAATATGGTTATAGTTAGTTATGATATATCAGATGATAAACTTAGGACAAAGTTTTCAAAGTATTTATCACGATTTGGACATAGATTGCAGTATTCGGTATTTGAAATTGACAATAGTCAGAGAATAATAGAGAATATAGTTACAGATATAAGCAATAAGTTTGAAAAAAGTTTTACTCAGGAGGATAGTGTTATGATATTTAAAATGTCCTCAAATTGTGAGGTGTTAAGATTTGGGTATGCCAAAAATGACGAAAAGGATTTTATTGTTATTCAATAATGCAAACCTTGGTCTTTATAATCAATAATAAATAGGTTACTTAATATATATGGGTAAAATAAATAAAAAAATAATCAAATATGATGGTTACAAGACAGAAAATTGTGTAAAAACACAAAAATGGGGGTTAAGTAACCTATAGTAATTTCTACTGTTGTAGACTTTATTAAAATCAGTCATGTCAGGAGGGTTAAGTAACCTATAGTAATTTCTACTGTTGTAGATTAATCGTTGCATGGTGTACTCCAAGGGGTTAAGTAACCTATAGTAATTTCTACTGTTGTAGATGATGGCAGTATAGGGTCGATAACGGGGGTTAAGTAACCTATAGTAATTTCTACTGTTGTAGATGCACACATTTAGAGCATATTTACTACGGTTAAGTAACCTATAGTAATTTCTACTGTTGTAGATGGTATCCTATCTAAGTCTACCCAATACAGGTTAAGTAACCTATAGTAATTTCTACTGTTGTAGATATGTGTCACTGGTGACCCTATGCCTACAGTTAAGTAACCTATAGTAATTTCTACTGTTGTAGATGAAAGCCTGATTCGCCCTCACTATTGGTTAGGTAACCTATAGTAATTTCTACTGTTGTAGATTGATCTGCCTACAGGCGAGGGCGTAAAGTTAAGTAACCTATAGTAATTTCTACTGTTGTAGATGAAAGCCTGATTCGCCCTCACTATTGGTTAAGTAACCTATAGTAATTTCTACTGTTGTAGATTGATCTGCCTACAGGCGAGGGCGTAAAGTTAAGTAACCTATAGTAATTTCTACTGTTGTAGATAGAATCCAATCTTATACTCTGGTGTGGTTAAGTAACCTATAGTAATTTCTACTGTTGTAGATGCAAGAATGATCTTGAGTGGTGTCTGAGTTAAGTAACCTATAGTAATTTCTACTGTTGTAGATCCTATTCAACCAGCCAAAAAGAGGCCGTTAAGTAACCTATAGTAATTTCTACTGTTGTAGATTGAAGATAATAACAGGAAAAACAGGGAGTTAAGTAACCTATAGTAATTTCTACTGTTGTAGATTTTAGAAAGTCCCTCTCTAGCTCTGATGTTAAGTAACCTATAGTAATTTCTACTGTTGTAGATTTGATCCAAAGAAGGGTGAAACAGCCGTTAAGTAACCTATAGTAATTTCTACTATTAGTAGATATGGATATATAGTGGAATCGTTGGGGAATAAAACAATAGATTTCACAAGTTATAATAAAGCGTTAATGAATAATATTGCTGCATAACAAGGAGAAGTAATTGATCTTAAATGTAAATAAATTTATATAGGGGAAGCGATGGGCAAAAGAAAAAATAGAAAGTATGGCAACAAGCAAAGTGATGTCAAGAAGGATAGGGAAAAAGACATTGAACTTTACGCTGAAGCACTATATTTGGCTTTGAAAAAATATGATGAAGAAAGTAAAGCAAATTCATATAATATCATTAAAGATATAGACGAAAAAGAAAAGTCTAGACAAGTAAGAACCGCGTTAAGAATAGTTTTTCTGCCATTCTTGAGTAATAAAAAAATAATAACACAGGGGAAAATATATATAGATTTACTTGGTTGTATTGTCTCTATTGTAATTAGCTTACTTGGATGGATAATTTGGCTTGCAGGTATACTGGTGATTATAGCCAGTTCTGTAAATATAAATAATATAGGAATATTCCGTACGATAATATTTGTATTTATGGGAATAGGTTTGCTTGCAATAGGAGGAAGTACAATTTTTGCTGGTAGAAAATTTGAAGAAGAGACAGATAGTACAGATATATATGCTTATACGTCAAGCATAATTGCTTTATTGAGTTTTATATTAGCAATTATAGCATTAGTTATTTCGTGTAGATAAGTTGGTATAAGACGATGTAAGAAAATAACTAAAAATGTAATGAAGAATGATACTGATATGTTGAAGCCTGGAAAGGTAATATTATAATGAGAAAGCGAATTTATGAGATAATAGAGGTTGCAAATGATGATGACAAGTTAAGCGCACTATACGATATGTTTATGATGATTGTGATATGTGCAAGTATCATCCCTCTGTGCTTTAAAGAGCAGAATAATTATTTGAACATAATTGATAAAGTTACAGTTACTATATTTGTTATTGATTATCTTTTGAGATGGTTTACAGCAGACTTTAAACTTTCGAAATATAAGTATCGATCCTTTGTTATTTATCCGTTTTCACCTATGGCGATTATTGATTTGTTATCTATTTTGCCATCTGTAACTATTCTGAACTCTGGGTTTAGACTATTCAAATTATTTAGGTTGATACGAACCTTCCGTATATTGAGGTTTGTGAGATATTCCAAAAGTATTAGAACAATAGTTGAAGTCCTGAAGAAAGAAAAGAGCATTTTGATGGCTGTGTGTTATTTGGCATTTGGGTACATAATAGTATCAGGACTTATTATGTTTTAGGTCGAGCCAGAAAGTTTTAATTCGCTGTTTGATGCATTATATTGGTCGACCACTGCACTTACTACTGTAGGCCACGGTGATATATACCCGGTTACTGTATTTGGAAAGCTGGTAAGTATGGTATCATCTATAGTCGGTATAGAAGTAGTGGCGTTACCGGCAGGAGTTATAACTGGTGGTTATATTGACGTGATAAAAAGTGAAAAAGATAACGATTGAGACCTGTTGTAGGAGGACTTCCCCATGCACATATACATAGACGCCGACGCCTGCCCCGTAGTAGGCATAGCAGAAGACATAGCAACAAAATACAACATCCCGGTAACTCTTCTATGCGATACGAACCATGTCCTCACATCTGATTACAGTGAGGTTATCGTGGTTGGAGCAGGGGCGGATGCCGTGGATTACAAGCTGATAAGCATTTGTCACAGGGGCGACATAGTGGTTACGCAGGATTATGGCGTGGCGGCGATGGCGCTTGGCAAAGGTGCGTATGCAATTCATCAGTCGGGCAAATGGTATACAAATGAGAATATCGATCAGATGCTTATGGAGAGGCATCTGAACAAAAAAGCGAGAAGGGCATCGAGCAGGAATCATATCAAAGGACCGAGGAAGAGGACAGAAGAGGATGACCAGAGATTTGCGGAGTCTTTTGAGAAACTGCTGCGAAAGGCAAATAATCTGTAGATACATATGAAGGTGATGAGGGATTCGAACCCTCACCACACATGAACCGAAAGAGGTCAGATTTTAATGGATAAGAAAAAATCAATTTCAACGATAGAATATTACAATACATATGCTGACAGATATTCAGAGATCACCAGAAATGCTGACATGTCGGACATTTACAAGCGATTTGAGGAACATCTCAAGCCGGGCAGCAGGATTCTTGATCTTGGCTGCGGCAGTGGCCGTGACAGCAAATATTTTCTGGACAAGGGATATGATGTCGTATCTCTGGATGCGTCTGAGGCTATGTGCAGGAAAACTCAGGAGCTGACGGGAAAAGAGGCTGTACATAATCGCATTGAGGACATGAATTACGAAAATGAATTTGATGCTGTGTGGGCATGTGCCTCGATGCTCCATGTTGACAAGGGTGATATGATCAAGATCTTTGCGAAGGTTATGAAAGCACTTAAGATTGATGGTGTATTTTATGCTTCGTGGAAGTATGGAAAAGGTGAGCAGACGCGGGATGATGGAAGAACATTTGCCAATTATACCGAGACAAAGGTTTGTGATATGGTGTATTCGGTTTCAGGCGCGGTCCTTGAGGATGTATGGACGAGTCAGGATGTCAGGCTTGACAGGATAGGTCAGGGACATTTGTGGGTAAATGTTCTGGTGAAGAAGACCAGAGTTGTCATAACTGAGAAGGAATTTCTGAACATTTTCTGGAAGCAATACCAGATTATTGAGAAGGATGTCAGGATCAGTTCGGAGTATGTGGACATTCACAAGAGCAACTTCCCGACATTTTCAAGCAGATACATAAATATGTTTCTGAACATCTGCAGCAATATTGATTCTCTGATTGAGATATATTGCAAGATGGTAGAGGAGGACGATTACAGGAAGAAGTACAATATACATGACAGGCTTACTCCTGTGCTTAGGAAATTCCCGGCTATCAGGCTTGACGCAGTTAGGACGATAGACACATTTGAAGATATCGAGTTGAAGCCGTTCAGCGCATTTGTGGATGGCAGGATCGCGGATTGGTGGAATGACTATAACCTGGTAAAACATGCCAGAAGCGAGAAGAATGAGAAGACAGGGAAGTACAATTTCCAGAGCGCAAATCAGAAGAATGTGCTGACTGCCCTGGCTGCGTATTTTATCGTGTGCAACCGCATATACGAGGAGATATGCGAGATCTCGGCGACGCCGAAGAAGCTGCTCAAGTCGAAATTATTCCTGTACGTGAAGAATGGTGAGTAGATAAGGAAAGGTAATAGACCATGGTAAAACAGATAGTAAGAGATCAGATGTTTCTCAGCCAGAAGTCATCTCCGATGACGACTATGGATGCGGGAATCATAGCAGATATGCAGGACACATTAGCGGCAAATCAGGCGAGGTGCGTCGGCATGGCGGGCAACATGATCGGATATAAGAAGAGGATAATTATCGTCAGTATGGGATTTGCCAATGTTGTCATGCTGAATCCGGTACTCCTATCAAAGTCGGGGGCTTACGAGACAGAGGAGGGATGTCTGTCTCTGGACGGCACGAGAAAGGTGACAAGGTATAGAGACATAGAAGTAGAGTTTCAGGATGCATCATTTGCAAAAAAGCGTATGAAGTTCAACGGATATATAGCCCAGATAGTGCTCCATGAGATGGATCACCTTGAGGGGCGAATAATTTAGGAGAGTTTATGGAATCAAAAGACGGAACATGGATTATGTATGGAGTTTCGGAGGATGATCCGGAGTGCCTGCATACGGTGGACGAACTTATCGGATATATAGAGGAAGTGGGATTTCTTCCTCTTTTCCGCAATGAGATACCTGGATTTTCGGTGGAAGAGCGAACCACGGAGAAGTATTGGTGGAGTGAAGACCCGCAGAGGGATCCTTGGGTGTGGCGTGAGATCATAGCCAGAAGAGGCGATATCGCATACGGCAAATTTTTCCACAATAAGGCGGGATTTATCTCAAAGAAATGGTTCCCGTATTTTGCAAATTATAGAAGAGCTGGATATGATTTCGATGCCAGATGGGATGATGAGCTTGCATCATTCAGGCAGAAGAAGATCATGGATCTGTTCATGGATGACCGGATAGACGAGGAGAGCGATGCGGAATTTGCAGCAGAAAAGCTGGATAGTATGTACAATACAGAACTTTTTTCATTCGATATAAAGAAGCTTGCCGGATTTGGCAAGGGCGGAGAGAAAGGCTTTGAGGGTACGATGACACAGCTCCAGATGCAGACATACCTGTGCGCATGTGACTTCAGAAAACGGTTGAACAAGAAGGGCGCGGAATACGGATGGAATGTGGCTGTGTATTCCATGCCGGAGAAGCTGTGGGGATATGACCACGTGACGTCCGCATATGGTGAGAGCCCTGAGGAATCGTGGGAGAGGATAGTGAAGCATATGGATGATATCTACCCGATTGCCACAGAGAAACAGATAAAGAAAGTCTTAAAGTAGAGACGGTATACAGAAAACTCTAATTCAAAACTTTACATCAAAAGTTTACACATAACATTACATATATATTTACATATGTGTTTACATATGTTATGTTTATATGCAAGTCAGGTTATAAAGAATAATATGATGCCTACTTGAAGAGGAGAAATGATGAACACTGTATATGATGTTATTATTGTTGGAACTGGCGCTGCAGGCTTGTTCTGTGCGTTGAATTTTCCAGAGACAAAAAAGGTCTGTATTATCACAAAAAGGCGGGCTGATGAGTCCGATTCTTTTTTGGCCCAGGGTGGCATATGTATGCTGCGGGGTGAGGAAGACTACGAAGATTACTTTGAAGACACCATGAGAGCCGGTCATTATGAGAACAATAAAAAGACAGTCGATCTGATGATCAGATCATCGAATCTTGTTATCAGAGAATTGATAAGGCTTGGAGTTAGATTTGAGAGGGATGAGAGCGGAAAGCTTGCCTTCACCAAGGAGGGAGCTCACAGCCAGCCCAGAATATTGTTCCACGAGGACATTACCGGCAAAGAGATTACATCCACTTTGCTGGAATGTGCAAAGAAGAAATCCAATATCGAGATATATGAGTATACGACTATGCTCGACATCATCTGCAATGACAATGCCTGTGGTGGAGTGGTTATAGCTGATGAGGCGAAGAATATAAGCATACTTAGATCCAACAACGTTGTATTGGCGTGTGGTGGAATCGGAGGTATATATAAGAACTCAACGAATTTTGCCCATATAACAGGTGATGCCATAGCAATTGCCTTAAAACATGGTGTAGAGGTAGAGAATCTGAATTATGTGCAGATCCACCCGACAACACTGTTTAGCCGGAATAAGGGAAGAAGATTTTTGATATCTGAATCTGTGAGAGGCGAAGGCGCATGGCTTCTTAACAAGGCGGGCGAAAGGTTTACAGATGAACTGCAGCCTCGTGATGTAGTCAGCCATGCAATATGGAAACAGATGGAGATAGATGGAACGGAGCATGTGTGGGAAGATCTGAGACCACTTGGAAGAGATGTGATCTTGCAGCATTTTCCACATATATACAAGCAGTGCAAGGATGAGGGGTATGATGTGCTTGTTGAACCAATACCGGTTGTGCCGGCTCAGCATTACCACATGGGTGGAGTGAAGGCAGATCTCGCCGGAAGGACATCCATGGAAGGATTGTACGCGGTAGGAGAAGCCGGATGTAATGGAGTGCATGGCAGAAACAGACTGGCAAGCAATTCGTTACTTGAGTCGCTTGTATTTGCACAGAGGGCGGCAGATGATATCATGTTCAGCAGAGAGCACAGAGGCTGTGGAGAAGACAACATAGATCTGTCTGAATATGAAGATATAGATGGTTTGTTTAGAGAATATAAGAATATAGTTTTGACAGAAACGGAAAGAAGAGGCTGAGAATGAATCAGATAACAATGAAATTGAATGCGGACAAGCTTATAATGATGGCTTTACAGGAGGATATCACAAGTGAGGATGTATCCACAAATGCGGTGATGCCAAAGGCACAGAAAGGAAAAGTAGACCTGATATGCAAGCAGGATGGAATCATTGCAGGACTTGATGTATATGCAAGAGTATTTACCCTCTTAGATGACAGCACTGAGGTTGAGTTCTTCTGCAAAGATGGCGATGAGGTGAAGGCTGGCCAGCTTATGGGAATTGTGACTGGTGATATCAGGGTTCTTCTCTCTGGCGAGAGGGTTGCGCTTAATTATCTCCAGCGTATGAGTGGCATAGCTACGTATACCCATGAGGTTGCAGAACTTCTTAAAGGAAGCAAGACTACTCTGCTGGATACCAGAAAGACCACACCTAATTGCCGTATATTTGAGAAGTATGCAGTCAGAGTCGGCGGAGGCAGCAATCACAGATACAATTTGTCGGATGGAGTATTACTTAAGGATAATCATATAGGCGCTGCGGGAAGTATAACCAATGCAGTGAGAATGGCAAAGGAGTATGCACCATTTGTCCGCAAGATAGAGGTTGAAGTTGAGACACTGGATCAGGTAAAAGAGGCTGTTGAAGCGGGAGCCGATATCATTATGCTTGACAATATGACAACGGATCAGATGAGGGCTGCGATTGATTTGATCGATGGACGTGCGGAGACAGAATGTTCAGGCAATGTTACAAAAGAGAACATAGAGAGCATGATATCATTGGGAGTGGATTATATATCAAGCGGTGCGCTTACACACAGTTCACCTATAATGGATATATCGATGAAAAATCTTCATGCGGAGGAATAAAGTGAAGGCAAAAGAGAGAAGGGAAAGGATACTTGACATTGTGAAGAATTCAGATGTTCCTGTTCCGGCAAATAAGCTTGCGTCAGAATTCGATGTCAGTAGACAGATAATAGTGCAGGACATTGCAGTGATCAGGGCGGCTGATGATGGCATAATTGCAACTAACAGGGGTTATATATACAAGAATGAATCAAAATGTCAGAGAGAGTTTAAAGTAAAACACGGTTATGACAGGACTGAGGAAGAACTCACGATCATAGTTGATTATGGCGGTGTTGTAAAGAATGTAAGTATAAGTCATACGGTGTACAATCGTGTTACTGCAAAGATGAATATTGCTTCCAGATACGACGTGGCAAAATTTATGAAAAAATTGGAAAACAGCCAGTCGTCCCTGCTTGGAAATGCTACGAACGGATATCATTACCATCTGATAGAGGCTCCAAGTGAAGAAATCCTGGACAACATAGAGCAGAAGCTTGATGAGACAGGCTTCCTTGTTCCGTGGCAGGAGTGGGAGAAATAATACAAAATGATTTGGAGAGAATAAAATGACGATAAAAGAGATACAGGAAGAGATAATCAGACTGAAGAAAGAGAAAGATTTCTGCATACTGGCACATGCTTATCAGGGACATGAGATTCTTGAAGTTGCAGATTATATGGGAGATTCATATGGACTTAGCGTTGAGGCGAGCAAGGATTCCCGCAAAAATATAATAATGTGTGGTGTGCGTTTTATGGCGGAGACATGTAAGATATTGTCCCCTGATAAGAATGTGTACCTGCCTAACCCTGAAGCTGGATGTCCGATGGCTGAGCAGATGAATCTTGAAATGCTGGATGAGATGAAGAAGAAGTATCCGGGATATGCGGTTGTCGCCTATATAAATACGACTTCTGAATTGAAAACTGCCTGTGATGTATGTGTGACATCCTCATCAGCAGTGCAGATCTGCAGCAAGCTTGATAACGACAAGATTCTTTTTATTCCAGATCCGAATCTTGGAAACTATGTTCAAAAGCAGATGCTGGAAAAGAAATTTGCATTTTTTAACGGCGGATGTCCTAGACATCTTGCGGTTACCCTAGATGATGCTTTGAAGGCAAAAGAGTTACATCCACATGCGGAACTTCTTGTCCATCCTGAGTGCAGGCCGGATGTAGTTGCAGAGGCTGATTATGTAGGTTCAACCACAGGAATCATGGCATATGCCAGAAAGTCAGAGAAGAAAGAATTCATCATCGGTACAGAGCACAGTATAGTGGAGCATCTTCAGTATGAGTGCCCTGACAAAATGTTCTATCCAATTTCTTCAAAGCTGATGTGCCATAATATGAAGCTTACTACCCTGGTTGACATATTGAATGTATTAAAGGGCACAGGTGGCGAAGAGATAGTCCTTTCTGATGAGGTGATGGAGGGAGCATCCCGCTGCATCGACAGAATGATCGCGCTTGGATAACGAGGTGTGGATTATTATCCAGAGCAGTGGGACATATCCATGATCGATGAGGATATGGACAATATCGTAGAGCTTGGATGCAATGTCATCCGTATAGCGGAGTTTGCATGGCATATCATGGAAAAAACGGAGGGGCAGTATGACTTTTCGTTCTTCGATCATGTCATCAGTAAGGCAAAGGAGAAGGGGCTTCATGTGATACTTGGAACCCCGACAGCGACTATTGCTTAATTATATAAAATACGGTTGCTTATTAGTTCATTAAGCGACCGTATTTTTTGTTTATGTGTTATAATGTAATGCAGATGCATAACATTTGTTTTTGAAAAATATAATTAGCCTGACTGGCTAAAGTACAGGAGGAAATCATGGGTATTGTTGAATTAAAAAATGATAAGATTGCTATAAAGGTGAATACTCACGGTGCTGAGCTTGTGAGCCTGAAGAGTATCGAGACAGACAGAGAATACATGTGGTGCGGTGATGCTGAGTATTGGGGAAGAGTTTCTCCTGTGCTGTTTCCATTTGTGGGAAAGCTGGAAGGACAGCGTTACAGACATAACGGGGTGGTTTATGAGAATATACCTCAGCACGGATTTGCAAGGGACAGCGAGTTTGTAGTGGGTGGCCAGACTGGTGATACACTGCTGTTTGTGCTTGAGAAGAATGATACATGGCAGAAGAGCTATCCGTTTGATTTCAGTCTTTGTATAGGATACAGACTTGAAGGTTCATCTGTACATGTTATGTGGACCGTTGTGAATGAGGGAACTGACACGATTCATTTTTCTATCGGTGCCCATCCTGCATTTGCATGTGAGGGAGGCATCGGCGGTTATTCTCTGGATATGCACACAGGTAAGAACGAGATTGAATGTGGTCTTTTGACAGCAAATGGAGTTCTTGGAGATAGAACAGTTACGCACAGACTGACAGATGGAGTCTTAAAGCTGCGTGATGAGATGTTTGATGAGGATGCCCTGATCATGGATGGTAAGGGTATAAATACGATTACATTAAGGAACTCATCTGATGCGCCGGTTTTGCAGTTGAGATTTGATGTGCCGCAGATAGGCATATGGTCTCCTGCAAAGAAACATGCGCCATTTGTCTGCATAGAGCCTTGGTTTGGCAGGTGTGACCGCGAGGGATATGACGGAGATCTGGCGGACCGTGAGTATTCAAACAGTCTTGAGGCTGGCCATTCGTTCAGCAAGGAGTATGTCATCGACATACTATAATGGAAAACATATCATGTGTCAGATTAAGATATAGCAGAATATAATTTGTAAGCAGGGCGGGACATCCCATTGGTGAGATGTCCCGCCCTGTTTGTTATGTTTCATATACATTAATGTAGAATCTATGTAAAAGGTGCCTGACCCCATTGTTGTTCCTTTTTGTAGAGTGCTGAAAATACTACTTGACATATGATACTATGCGACGTATAGTATACTGCGTAAGGAGGTATAGCGATGGATATACAATTGAAGAGAGGGATGCTCGACGTGTGTGTGCTTGCGGCCATCAAGGACGAGGATTCCTATGGATATCAGATCATCAAAGATATGAAGCCGTATGTGACGATATCAGAGTCCACACTCTATCCTATCCTCAGAAGACTTGAGGCGGGAGCACTGCTCACGGTTCATTCCGTGGAGCACAACGGAAGACTCAGAAAGTATTATCATATTACGGATGCCGGAAGAGCCAGGATAGAAGAGTTCAAGGAAGAGTGGAAGGAACTGGAATCCATATACAGATTTATTGTGAAGGAGGAAGTCAGAGATGAATAAACAGGAATATCTGGAGGCAATAAGAAGCAGGATCAGTGCGATGCCGGCCGATGATGTGAACAGGTTTATGGATTATTACAGTGAGATGATAGATGACCGCGTGGAGGACGGCCTTTCCGAGGAGGAGGCTGTGGCAGATATGGGATCACCTGATGCAGCAGTGGAGCAGATACTTGAAGATATGCCGCTTACGAAGCTTGTGAAGGAGAAGATCAAGCCAAAGCACGAGCTCAAGGCATGGGAGGTCGTACTCATAGTACTTGGTTCTCCGGTGTGGATTCCACTTCTTATTACGGCGTTGGTATTGCTGCTCACGTTGTGGATAGTTGCATTTGCACTTCTTATTTCATTCTACGCAGTTGTGCTCAGCTTTGTGGCAGCGGGAATAGGCGGACTGATATGTGCCATACCGCTGTTCATAGCCAACAGCCCATACACAGCAGTTCTCATGCTTGGAGCAGCACTCATTGGAATAGGTATAGCGATACTGTTTGTTGTATCCGTCAAACCTGTTACGGTTGGTATATTTAAGGTCTGCAAGGCCAGTGTGAATGGTATAAAGAGAATGTTTGTAAAGGAGAAATAGGCATGAGTAGAACAAAGAAAGCTGTTATAGCTGCATCGATCATGATCGTGGCTGGAATTATCACTGTGATCTCAGCACTTGTTGTAAATGGATTCAGATGGCCGAATGTGACAGTTAATCTGGCCCACATGACATCAGAGCCGGTGAACTACGTAAAGAAGACTGTTGATATAAAAGATAAATTCACTGCAATTGATGTAAAAAGCGCATCAGATGTGGATGTTGCCGTGAAGAAGGCGAGTGGAGATACAAGTTATGTGGAGTATTATGACTGCGGGAATCTGACACATCATGTAGATATATCAGATGGTGTGCTCAGGATAACCGCAGACGACAGCAGGAACGCAGCATTTAACATTTCCATTGGTGTGTATTCTGGAGCATGGCCATCCGTGACGGTGTATCTGGCTGGTACGGAGTACGATGATCTGAAGATTGTGACCAGCAGTGGTGACGTGGATATGGAATATTATCTGGCAATAGGTAATATCGATATAGAGGCCGCCAGCGGCGATGTGATCGTAAATGGTGCAAATGCAGATGCTCTGACGGTGGCGACCAGCAGTGGTGACATTAAGCTTGACAGTGTATCGTCAAAGGATACAAGAATATCAGCAAACAGTGGTGACGTCAGTCTTGGTGATGTGGTTATGGATAATATTGATCTGAAGACCTCCAGTGGCAATATCACATCTGGCAGTATAAAGGCAAAACGTATAAACGGTCGTGCGTCAAGTGGTGACGTAATGATTAGAGACTGTGATGCTTCTGAGATCAATGTCGTGACAACCAGTGGTGATGTATCGATCGGCATTGGCTCAGAAATGAAGTATGAATACAATACAAAGACATCCAGCGGTGATGTAAATGTACCGGACTCGGTTGAGGGAGCAGATGGAAAGTGCAATATCGAGACTAGTAGCGGAGATATTGATGTCACACAGTAAGTCGTAACTGAATACATTTGAAAATTGGTTCAAGGCAGGTCTTCTGAAATGGAATGACCTGCCTTGAGTTGTATTTAGGCTAAATTAAAGTTAATTAATGAAATAAAATGTCGGTAAAGGCCTCTGCTTATTGTGGATTCACGCTAAAAATGGTATCTTTAATATGTATATATATTTATACGGAAGAAAATATCAGGGAGAGTAAAGGATGAGTGCATTTGCATTGAGACTTGCAGTATTACCTTCGGTGTTACTGCTGTTATTTGTAGTCAGAAGAAATAAGAATAGCAGGGATCCAATGAGCCTGCTAGTATGGCTTGCGGTTCTGGGAGCTGTCAGCACGATACCGGCAGTAGTCGTGGAGCTGGTTGGGGGCGTATTGTTATACTACATGGGATTGGAATCCGGAACGGCGGTTTATGAGCTGGTCAACTGCTTCTTTATAGTGGCGATGATCGAGGAACTGGGCAAATTCCTTGGAATGTTAATACTTACATGGAAAAATAAGAACTTTGACCACAGCTATGACGGCGTTATATATGGCGTGTGCTCGTCGCTCGGATTTGCAACACTGGAGAATATCCTGTATGTATTCCAGGGTGGAATAGGACTCGGAATCCTGAGGGCTGTGACAGCAATCCCACTTCACTGCTCATGCGGCGTTATCATGGGATATTTCTACTCAAAGGCGAGAGAGAATGCGAACAAGGGCGAGGGTGCCGCAGGCAATATGCTGATAGCATATTTTAGCACCATGGGAATACACGGACTGTATGATTTTGTGCTGTCGATTGATGACACCAGCGTGATCCTGTGCATACTGGTTCTGATCCTGTCGGTGGTTCTGATGTTCCTGCTCATATCCCATGCGGCAAAGAACGATCATATCATAGCGGTAAATCCTATATGGGTGAATCCGTATAATTTCAGATATATACCTATGCGTGGATACAATCAGCCAAATATGTACGGGCAGAACATGCAGTACAATCAGCCAAATATGTACGGGCAGAACATGCAGTACAATCAGTCAAATGTATATGGCCAGAGGCAGAACACCATACGGACAAATGCATACGGCCAGACGGGACAGTACAATAATCAGCAGAGTGGCTACGGCCAGCAGACCCGGTATGGTCAGCAGTATAATCCGCAGAGCAGATACAGTCAGCAGAGCGGTTACGGTCAGCGGCCGGGGCAGTACAATCAGCCAGGCAGCTATACTCAACAGCCAGGACAGTACAATCAGCCGTCAAGTGGCTACAGTCAGCCACAGCGGTACGATCAGCAGAATGGCTACAGCCAGCAGACCCAGTATGGCTGGCAGTCACAGCAGAATAATCAGTATAGCGGCTACGGTCAGCAGCCACATTACGGTCAGTCATCACAGTATGATCCGCAGAACACATACAGACAGTAATAAAATATTTATATAGAGGAGAACAGGCAAATGTTATTGATAAAGAATGGAAGAGTCATTGATCCGGTCACCCATACAGACGAGGTCATGGATGTGCTCATCGACGGCAATCACATAGTTAAGACAGGATACGATCTGGAGGCAGAGGGTGCGGAGGTCATCGATGCAGATGGACTTGTAGTTGCACCGGGACTGGTAGACACTCATGTACACTTCCGCGATCCGGGATTTACGTACAAGGAAGACATCGAGACAGGTGCCGCCGCCGCTGCAAGAGGAGGCTTCACGATGGTGGTATGTATGGCGAATACAAAGCCGGCGGTGGATAACCTTGAGACTCTCAAGTATATACAGGATAAAGGTGCAAAGACCGGAATACATGTAGTTCAGACAGCCACAGTCACAAAGGGCCTTGCTGGCAAGGAACTCGTGGACATGGACAGTCTTGCGGCTGCAGGTGCAGCAGGATTTACCGATGACGGAATCCCAATCATGGATGAGAAGCTTCTTCTTGAGGCTATGGAGAAGGCAAGGGATCTTGATCTTCCGGTGAGTCTTCATGAAGAGGATCCGCTGTTCATTGTACAGCCGGGAGTGAATCAGGGAAAAGTATCAGAAAAGCTTGGATACGGCGGTGCATCCCGCACAGCGGAGGATATTATGGTTGCAAGGGACTGCGTCCTTGCACTTCACACAGGTGCATCAGTGTGCATACAGCATATAAGCTCAGGCAATTCCGTGGATATAGTGAGAACTGCAAAGAAGCTTGGAGCGGACGTACATGCGGAGGCAACTCCACATCATTTCACCCTTATAGAGGATGCTGTGTTGAAGTACGGAACCATGGCGCGTATGAATCCTCCACTCAGAACCGAGAAAGACAGAAGACAGATTATAGAGGGAATACAGGATGGCACAATAGATATGATAGTGACGGATCACGCCCCGCACAGCAGTGAGGAGAAGGCGAGACCGCTTGACAAGGCGCCAAGTGGAATAACAGGGCTTGAGACATCTCTTGCCCTTGGAATATATTCCCTTGTACAGCCTGGATATATCTCACTCATGAAGCTCATGGAACTAATGAGCAGGAATCCTGCAGAATTTTACCGCATGGAACCGGGCAAGATAGCAGAGGGAGCTCCTGCGGATATAGTCATATTTGGCGAGAATGAGCAGTGGACAGTGAACAGCTTTGCGTCAAAGGCATCCAACAGTCCATTTGCCGGATGGACTCTCCCAGGAAGGGTTCACTATACAATCTGTGGCGGAAATATCGTGTATGACGCAGAAAAGTACGATGCTGAACATGATGTGTAAGATGCGGGCAGCAGGATATAAAATGTAAGATATGAGAAGATCATAACAGAGATGGGACATATAGATATGGACAAGATAAGACGACATTATACATTCAGAGGAAGAGTGCAGGGAGTTGGCTTCAGATACAGGGCGAGCTATGCTGCATCCATGTACGGAGTCACCGGCTGGGTGTGCAACAGATATGATGATTCTGTTGAGATGGAGGCTCAGGGGCTGCCTGAGGCTATAGACAAGGTGATAGCAGTTCTCAGAAATGACAGATATATATTTATAGAGGATATGGATGTCAGGGAGATACCTCTGGAGAATGACAGCGGATTTCATGTGAGATCAAGCTGGTAACGCGCGTAGATAAGGAGAGTGGACATATGGTAAAGATAGATTTGATAACGGGCTTTCTGGGCTCAGGCAAGACGACATTTATTAAGAAGTATGTGAGCTACCTTGTTGGCAAAGGATATAATGTCGGAATCCTTGAAAATGATTATGGTGCAGTCAACGTGGACATGATGCTTCTTCAGGATGTGATGGGCGAGAACTGTCATGCTGAGATGGTGGCAGGTGGCTGCGGCGAGGACTGTCACAAGAGAAGGTTCAAGACAAAGCTCATAGCGATGGGGATGAGCGGCTATGACAGAGTCATTGTTGAGCCGTCCGGAATATTTGATGTGGATGAATTCTTTGACGTCCTCCACGAGGAGCCACTTGACAGATGGTATGAGGTGGGAAGCATCATTTCCATAGTCGATGCCGGACTTGACCGGGATATGAGCAGACAGTCCAGATATGTGCTTGCGTCTGAGGTTGCGAACTGTGGAACTCTGGTGATGAGCAAGGTTCAGGATGCATCGGAGGATGAGAAGAGGAGCACAATAGAATATATCAATGAAGTGCTCACCGAATTTCAGTGTAAGCGTCAGTTCTGCGATGATGTTCTGGAGAAGAACTGGGATGATTTCACGGACGATGACTTTGAAGGTTTTATGTCAACCGGATACAAATTAAACGACTATGTAAAATTATGGTTCAAACAAAGTGATGTGTTTAACTCGGTATATATCATGAATAAGGTCATGCCTCAGGAGCGGCTTGAGACGATAGTCAGGGATATATTTGCGGATAAGGAATGCGGAGATGTCTTTAGAATCAAGGGTTTTCTCCCTGTAAATGACACCGGATGGATAGAACTCAACGCCACGGCAAAAAAGACCGAGGTGAGACCTATAGAGAACGGGCAGGAGATCATAATTGTGATCGGCTCGAATTTGGTGGAGGACAAAATAAAACGGTACTTTGAGTAAAGAGGCTGATGGACAGGAGCGGATTTTCATGACAGACAGGGCTAAGAAATTGAACAGAGAAGAGAAGCTTCAACTTCAGGCTGAAAAGCTGAAAGAACAGGCACAGATAGATCTTGAGGGATACGTTATGTGTCGTTCTGCACTCAGGGCGACCAGAACGGATCTTCATGAGGAGTCGGAACGGTATGACAGACTTAGGGAAGAATATGAAGAGCTGAAGAACAGACGCGCGCCGTACAAGGTGCTGTTCTATAAACGCAGAAGGATCAGAACGTGTAAAAAGCACATAAAGGAGCTGGGAAGGGCAAAGAAACGTCTGCGCAAACAGATGAAGGAACATCGTGAGGGTGTCAGACGAAGAACTGTTACCAACACATTTGCATTTGTTGCAGCGCTTGCGATGTTCGCCATGATGGCGTGGAGGATATGGCAGCTCGCACAGGGTGTGTACTATATGGCATTTTACAGAAATGGTGAGGCCCTTGAGATAACGGCTGTTGCTGTGCTCAGGCAGCTCCTGCTTGTGGCGTGCATCGTATATGGCCTGGTGGTTGTATGGCAGTCACTGCAGGTATGGGGCATGAAGCGGGAAGGCTGGAATGGTGTAATAAGAATTAAGGTGAAACAGAAGGCCTACTGGATTATGATGATAGGCGTACCGCTTCAGATAGTAAGTCATGGAGATATGCTGACAAATGCCATGATGCTCATAACCATAATAAGTCAGATGGTCATGGCGACACTTTTGTCGACAGTCCAGTCGAGAAGGATACTTGTGAAGATATTTGCATGGTGTTATGTCGGGGGAATCTGTGTGATATGGCTGTATGGCGGAGTGTACTGCAGAAACTTCGAGATATCGGGAAATGATTCCGGAACCAGCACCTATGCGGTTGACAACAAGTCGAATTTCTCGCAGATATGGGAGATGTCGACTGAACCGGAATTCTATCATATGGGTATGTATGCCCAGAACAGGGATACAGATTATGGCATGATGATCATTCCGGGACTTGCGTATGCTGATACGATAGGCAGTGAGTCGAGGGAGATAGAGAACTGCACGTCCATGACGCCACAGGGGCTGGCAGTTACGAAGGAGTATACATTTGTCAGTGCTTACTGCAAGACGAAGAAACACAAATCTGTGATATTTGTTCTTGATACACAGACCGGGGAATATATTAAAACACTGGTTCTCAAGGACACGACACATGCCGGAGGACTTGCGTATGATACGAAGAATAATGTGCTGTGGGTTTCCTCGTATATGATCGATGAGGATGAGGACAGGAGCAGGAAGGCATCCATATCATGTCTTACGCTGGACTCCATAGAGAAATATGATGTGGCTCAGGGAAAGCCGATAAAATACAGGAACACATGTAGCGTCATGTTCCCTGCAACGTCATTTATCACGATATATGACGGACATATATATGCGGGCTACTGGCGAAAGGATAAGAACAGCTACAGCATGGCAGCCAGCTACGAGATCGTAAATGGCGGCACCGCCATATCCTCGGAGGAGGACGAGGCTTTCTATATACCAGGAAGGGTGCAGGGGCTTCAGGTGTACAAAAATGAGATAATATTCTCTATATCATATGGTATAGATGAATCCAGGATAGAGGTATACGATACAGATATAGGTAAGCTGTCCAGTGTGAATTACGGCACAGAGACACCAAGACAGGTGGTTAAGCTCCCGCAGAAGCTGGAGCAGATATATTCGTATAATGGCAAATTATACTGCCTGTTCGAGTCTGCAAGTTTTGCCTACAGGCTGACAGCACCGGTGTGTATGGACAGGATCGTGGGGCTTGATGAGATGGCACTTGTAGAGTAGCTCAAAGTGGTTCAAGGTGAAAAAATGGAGGGTTTGGGATGAACGAACAGAATATTAACAATGGAATGAATGGAGGCCCGGGGATGCCCCCGCCGCCACCGCAAGGGTATATGAACATGAATGGAGGCCCGGGGATGCCCCCGCCACCACCGCAA